>CALWDX010000024.1 GCA_944376805.1 uncultured Clostridia bacterium | reverse complement strand
TATTATAGTAAATCTTTCTGCTAGTAACGAAATTGCAGGAAAATCTATATATAGAAAAGAACTTGTAAAAAATCAATCTGCTAGATGTATTTGTGGCTATGTATATGCTAGTGCTGGTCAAGGTGAATCTACAACAGATTTAGTATTTTCTGGACACAATTTAATATATGAAAATGGACACTTATTAAATGAAAGTATACCTTTTGAAAATAACATAACTTATGCTGATATAGATTTAGATTATATAAATAGTGAAAGAAGAAAAAACACTACATTTAAAACAAGCTTTGATGATAAATTTTGCTGTTTATCAAATTTTATAGTAGAACCTATAAATATAGATACAAATAGATATATAGACCCTATGCCTTTTGTTCCTAAAGATGAAAATACAAGAGCTTTAAGATGTAAAGAAATAATAGATATACAGGCTTATGGACTTAAAAAACGTATTGAGCATATAGGTATAAAAAATGTTGTAGTTGGAATTTCTGGGGGACTAGACTCTACACATGCTTTAATTGTTATAAATCGTACTTTTGAGCTTTTAGGTTATGATAAAAAAGGTATTATAACTGTTACTATGCCTTGCTTTGGCACAACAGATAGAACATATAACAATGCTAAAAAACTATGTGAAATAATAGGAACTACTCTTTTAGAAATAAATATAAAAGATGCTGTTTTAAAACATTTTGAAGATATAGAACACAATCCTAATATACACAATGTAACTTATGAAAATAGTCAAGCAAGAGAAAGAACACAAATTCTTATGGATATATCAAATAAATATAATGGTATAGTTATAGGTACTGGTGATTTATCTGAACTTGCACTTGGATTTGCAACATATAACGGAGACCATATGAGTATGTATGGTGTAAATGGTTCTATACCAAAAACGTTAATAAGATATTTAATAGAATACTTTGCTAATAATTCTAATGAAGAATTAAAAAATATTTTATTAGATATATTAAATACTCCTGTTTCTCCAGAACTTTTACCACCTACTGAAAGTGGAAATATTGCTCAAATAACTGAAGATATAGTAGGACCTTATGAGTTACACGACTTTTTCTTATATAATATGATAAGATACAATTTTACGCCAGAAAAAATATATTATCTTACTAAAAAAGCTTTTAAAGATACTTATGACAATAAAACTATTTTAAAATGGTTAGAAAAATTTTATATAAGATTTTATACACAACAATTTAAACGTTCTTGTCTTCCTGATGGTCCAAAAGTAGGTTCTGTATCTTTATCGCCTAGAGGTGATTTTAGAATGCCTAGTGATGCTACTTTTAATAGTATTTTAGATAGAATTAAAAATTTAAAAGAAAATGAATAATAATATTTTAATGGAGGTAAAAATGAATAATTTTAAAATGATAAGTGCTGTAGAAGCAAAAAAATTAATGGATACTACAAACTGCAAAATATTAGATGTAAGAACAAGAGAAGAATTTGAAGAAAGTCATATTGATAATGCTATTTTATTACCTTTAGATGAAATAAATGAAAAAGTTGAAAAAGTTTTTCAAGATAAAAATGAAACTATTTTAGTATATTGCAGAAGTGGAGTAAGAAGTAAACAGGCTTCACATATAATGGCTGAAAAAGGCTATACTAATATATTAGAATTTGGTGGCATTATAGATTGGCCTTTTGATATTGTTTTATAATTAAAATTAAGGGTGTAGAAAATCTACACCCTAAAATTATTTAAAATATTTATTTATAACATCCCAAGTAGCATTATTTTCGTGGCCTCTTTTCCAACCAGCTATACCTTTTACATCTAAATTTCTAGCTACTTTCATACGTTCTTCCATTGATTTTTCATCTTCTAACCATATTTTTTTAGTTGTACCATCTGAAAAATATTCACCATAGTATTGTCTTGTTTTTTCGTCCCATACAATTTTTGCATTGTTATCTTCTAAAAGTTTTCTAGCTTCGTCCATTTTTAAAGATTTTGATACAACAGAAACTGAACCATTTGATTTTTTAGTTTCTGTCCAAACTCTAGTATAAAAAGGAACACCCATTATAAGTTTATCTTTTGGCACAAGTTTTGTAGCCTCTGTCATATATTTTTCTGCCCAAGGTAAAGAAGAAACAGAGCCACTTTCTTTGCTTGTACTATAATGTTCATCATAAGCCATAATAATAACATAATCTACAATTTTACCTACTTCAGCCATTTGATAATGAGCAGTCCAAGGTGTAGGAACATACATATCAACAGATACAACTAAACCATTTTGTTTAAATATAGGAGTAGCCTCTTTTATAAACTGTAAATAATACTTGCCATCTTCTTTAGCAACATTTTCAAAGTCTATATTAATACCATCTAAATTATACTTTTTAGCATATTCTACTAAACTATTTATGATTTTCTTTCTTTTTTCAGGACTACTTAAAGTATTATGAGTTATTTTAGCATCAAAACTATTTGATACAAGTCCCCATATTTGATAACCTTGTTCCTTTGCCCATTTAGCATATTCTAAACTACCTTTATCTTCTATATCACCATTATTATTTTTTATTTCAAACCAAGTAGGAGATATAACATCTAATCCATTTATAGGTACTCTTTTAGCTGCACTATCATTTATAGGTTTAGAAGTTTGGTCCCATACAATTTTTATACCATCTTGTTTTTGGTTTACTGCAGGTTCTATAATATTATTATCTACAGTAGTAGTTTCTGTTGTGATTTCTGTAGTAGTTTCTGTTATAATTTGTGTTGTATCTTGTGTTATATTAATTACTCCTTCTGTTTTTTCTTCTAAAGGCGTTTCTATTATAACTGTTCTTATATTGTTATCCCACTCTACAATATAACCTAAACTATCAGATATAGCTCTTAATGGTACCATTGTATAATCATTTATTATTTTGGCAGGTACATCTAATTTTATTACATCTATACTATTTTTTATAGCTTCATTACTATTTATTTTGAAAACTACTGTATTATTATCTTTTTTAATAATAGTTTCTTTTGAATTTGGGTCCCAAGATACTTCTGCTCCCATTTCTTCAAAAACATCTCTAGCTGGAACAAGAGTTCTACCATCTATTAAAATAGGCTCCATTTTTAAATTTTCTATTGGCTTACTATCAAAAGTAATATGTATTTTTCCTGCACTATAATTTACAGTTTTTCCATCATATTTGAGTTTTAAATTTACCCAATCATTAGATGCAAATACATTAAAAGTTAACATTAATGTAAATAATGTTAAAATTAAAATGTTAAATATTTTTTTCATATTGTCCTCCTATGTAATTTATATCTTTAATATTTTACATTTTTTTAATAAATAAATCAATAAGTAAATAATACCTATAATTTATTTTTTAATTAAAATTTAATTAATATTACTAAAATTAGGTTAAAGATTAAATCTTTAACCTAAATATTACCCTCTATTTCTTTTATATTTTGTTCTTCATCATCTTCTAATAATAATTTTTCTGCCTCATTAAAATATGCTTGTATTATTTTTTCTATTACCTTTTCTTTAGAAGTATCTTGTAAATTAAGATTTACTATTTGTTCTAATAATTGTTGGTGTTCATCTTCTATTTCTTGTATTCTCTCTTCTACTTTTTGCTTTTTAAGTTCTATTTCTTTATAATATGCTATTTTATTATCAATATTTATAGATTTTGCAAAAGATTCTAATGATATATTAGTAATATTAATATTTTTTTCTTTTAAAAACTCTTGTAATTTGTCTTGTACTTCATATACTAATTTTCCTAAATTATCATATCTACTGACTATATGTTTATAATTAGCAAAATCTTCTAAATTAGCTTTCAAAACTCTTGAATTTTGAACATTATATTTATTATAAGTATAATTTAAAAAATTTATATAATAAGAATATACAACAGTTTTTTTATTTAATAAGTTAACAAGCTTTGCATGTTTTTTTTCATTTAACTTTAATTCAAAAATAATTTTCTTTCTAAAAATATATATAAGAACAATTGTAAAAACTAATGTTATACATAAAATAGATAATGATAAAAAAACTGATTCATTTAAAGAAACAGATATTAATGTTAAAAATATAATTGATAATCCTAATAATATAGCTACAGCAAATGAAAATTTGTGAAGTAACTTATAGGCAAATTGTAACTTTTCTCTATCAAGAATGGTACGTTCTTTTTCGTCTTTTATTAATTCAATATCCCTAGATAAAAGTCTTTTAGAATTTTCAGCATCTTCTATTTGGTATAATGCATCATGTGCATCTTCTTCTAAATTTTCTAATTTATTTATAGATTCATTAAAATCACCCAGTTGGTATCTAATGCCTCTTCTCTCATTATTTAATTCTATAAATCTACTAATAAGTTCTTTTAAATCTTTGGCATCTTCTTCTGAAAGATTATCATAACATTTTAAATCTTCCAAGATAGTTTCATATTCTTTTCTTCTTTTATCTAAATATAATCTATGTCTATCTAATTTTAAGCTATCATCACAAAGTTCAATAACTTTTAAAACTTTATCATCATCTTCACTATCTTCTAACAAAAATACATATTCTCTAAATTTAGAATATTCATAAGAATAATCACTTAAAGTTTCTCTGGAAGCTAAAACTTCTTCTTTTTTAAATCTTTTAAATAAACGAGCTAATAAACCTTTACGTTCCTTTTCTTCTGGTAACCCTAAATAAGAATTATCACTTTTTAACAGGCTATTGTCTATCTCTTGCTCTAAGGTATTATCAAAAAGGTTATCCTTATTGCTTGAAATCATTTTAAAAAAAGCCTCCTTTTATTATTGTAAAAATATTTAATATTAATATTTATCAAATATATTATATATTATTCTACTATTTTTTACAATAGTTTTATTTATGTACATATAAAAAGCTAGATAAATAATAATTATATCTAGCTTTTTATAAATTATAGCTTTATTTTAAAATACTTTGTGTAACTTCTGTAGGTATTACAAATTCAACTGGTCCCATAGATCCAGGAGCAACTTCATATTCATCAAAACAAATAACTAAATTATTATCTTTATTAAAATAGAAATTTTGGTCTTCTTTAATTTGTTCAAAATTACCTGTTGGTATATCTGCATCTACAAAATATACTTTATTTTCATCATTTTTCATTTGTTCTTTCATTTGCTCTTTAATATTTTCACTTAAAACTTTAATATAGTCACTATTTTCTTTAAATATGTCTTTAAGCTCTATAATATTACCTGTTTTTTTGTCTATATGGTATATTTTAGAAAACATATTACCACTTGCTTTAATTTCTAAACCATTTATTCTTAAACTAAATAAGTTTTCATTATCTGTAATAACATCATAAGTTATTTCTAAACTTTTATTATCACCTTTTTCAAAATCTTTTTTAAATTCTTCTGTAAGAGTTTTTATATATTCATCTGTTTTATTATTAAGTTCATTTAATGCTTCATTGTTATTTTCATCTTTTGCTACAGGTGTTTCAGCTTTAATGTTATTTTCTGGTTCATCATATTTATTTATAGTAATAACATCTACAATTTTACCTATAAATGGTATATCGCTCATTGCCATTGCTATAGTTGGGCTTAAATTAGGTAATGCAACAAATGTAGCTAATGCTGCTACACAAGCAACTGATACATATTTTATTTTATTATTTCTATTTTCTTTTTTAGCTTGTTCAATACTGCGTTTCATAATAAACACTCCTTCTTCTTTAACATTAATATTTTTATATTCTTCTTTTAATTTTTCTAATATTTTATTATGTTCCATTTTATACCTCCTCTATGATGCTCCCTAACTTTTTAAGACAACGATATAATTTAGATTTAACTGTATTTACATTAATGTTTAATATATTTGCTATGTCTTCTATTTTTAAATCTTCAAAAAATCTTAATATAACAATAGCTTTTTCATCATTATCTAACATATTTAAAGCATTTTTTAAATCTATGTTTTCATAGTTATCATTAAAAGATGCATTAACATCTTCTATATTTTCTGTTAGGTGACTACTTTTAGATAAAAATGTTTTACATTGATTTATAACTATTCTATATATCCAAGTGTCTACATACTTTATTTCTTTTAGTGAATTTGCACTTTTTATAGCTTTATAGGCACTTTCTTGAACTATATCCATAGCATCAGTATCATTGTGAACATAGGAAAATGCTAATTTATAGTATTTATTATAATTTTTTATAAGAATTTCTTCTATTACACGTACTTTATTTTTTCTCATTAATTAATTTCACCTCTTTATATATTAGACTTATAATTTATAAATAAAGTTTCAACTATTTTTAAAAATTTTTAATAAATACTTAACTAACATAAAATTTTTTATTTTCTATATGTATTAGACTTATTATATATTAATAAAGTTTCAACTACTTTAAAATTTTTTAATAAATATGTATACAATACAAATATTTGTTAAAAATAATATTATAATATACAACATTTAGGAGGAAATTATGGAAATATTAAAGGTTTCAGCAAACTCACAACCAAAGTCTGTTGCAGGTGCAATAGCAGCGATAGCTAGAAATAATAAAAAAATAGAAATAGAAACAATAGGAGCAGGTGCAATAAATCAAGCTGTTAAAAGTATTGCTATAGCTAGAGGTTATGTTGCCCCTAATGGTATAGAACTTATATGTACTCCTGCTTTTTCTCAAATAGATGTTGATGGAGAATTAAAAACTTCTATTAAATTTGTTGTAGAAAAAAGATAAAAATAACCCCCTATGTTTAGGGGGTTGTTTTTATATATTTTCTATTTGCCAGTCTATTTCTTTTAACCCATTTTGTTTTAGAAATTCATTTGTTTTTGAAAATGGTTTTGAACCAAAAAATCCTCTACTTGCTGAAAGTGGACTTGGGTGTACAGATGTTAATATAAGATGATGTTTATTTGTTATAAATTTTGTTTTAGATATTGCATTATTTCCCCAAAGTATAAATACTACTGGGTCTTCTTTATCATTTAAAACTTGTATAACCTTATCTGTAAATATTTGCCAACCTATATCTTTATGTGAATTTGCATTACTATCTATAACTGTTAATGTAGCATTTAGAAGTAATACACCTTGGTCTGCCCATTTTTTTAAATATCCATTGTTAGGAATATATAAACCTAAATCTGTTGATAACTCTTTATATATATTTTTTAATGAAGGTGGTGTTTTTACCCCTTTATTTACTGAAAAACTAAGTCCGTGTGCTTGTCCTTTCTGATGGTAAGGGTCTTGCCCTAATATTAAAACTTTTGTGTCTTTATAACTTGTGTAATGTAATGCATTAAATATATCTTCCATTGGTGGATATACTTCTTTTGTTTTATAATCTTCTTTTAATTTTTCTCTAAGTTTTAAATAATATTCTTTTTCAAATTCATCACTTAAATAATCTTTCCAGTCATTTTTTAATATATCGGCCATTTTTTTATACCCCCTATTTTATAATAGTAGCATCTATGTATTTTACATATTGCTCTATAATTTTAAAATATGTATTTTTTATTAATATATCATTTTTTTTAACTAACTTATTATTATTTATAAATTCTACTTTAACTGAAACATTTTTCATGATAATAACCTCAAATAATATTTTTATATTATATGATTTTATATGTTTGTACTATTTATAAAATTTAGTAAAAATATGATAATTAATATTAAATAAATTATATCATATATTTTTATTAGATTAAATATTTTTAGGAGATTTTTTATGAAAAAAGCTGTAGCATATGTAAGAATGTCAACAGATAAACAAGACTATTCAATAGAAAGCCAAAAAAGAACAATAAAAGAATATGCAAAAAAAAATAATTATAGTATAATAAAATATTTTGAAGATAAAGGTATATCTGGTAGAGAAGCAGAAAAAAGACCTGCGTTTATGGAAATGATAGAAGAAAGTAAAAAAAATTACTTTGATTATGTACTTATATATGATAGTTCAAGATTTGCAAGAAATTTAGAACAATCTTTAATATATAAATCTATACTAAAAAAAAATAATGTAAATTTAATATCTATAACAGAACCTATATTAGATGATGATAGCCAACTTATTGCAGATGCACTATTTGGTGCAATGAACGAAATGTATTCAAGAAAACTTTCAAAAGTAGTAAAAAGGGGTATGACAGAAAAAGCATTAAAAGGTGAATATATATCTTGTGCTCCTTATGGATATTTTAAACCCAAAAATAAACCACTTGTTATAATAGAAAAAGAAGCAAATATAGTTAAAGAAATTTTCAAACAATTTTTAAATGGAAAATCAACTTATGCAATAGCAAAAAATCTAAATGAAAATAATATAAAAACAAAAAAAGGAAACAATATAGATACTAGATTTATTAAAAAAATACTGACTAACCCTACATATAAAGGCTATTATAAATTTAAAACAGATAAAAAAATCATTTTAAACAAATCAAATCATATTCCTATTATAGATGAAAATACTTTTGATAATGTACAAGTATTATTCAATAATAATAAAAAAAGATTAAATAGTAAAAATAAACCTTTAGAATATAATAAACATTGGCTTGTAGGTTTAATAAAATGTACTTATTGTAATAATACTTTTGTTTATGCAAAATATTACAATAATAGACAAAACAGGTTTAGATGTGGAGGTTATACTTGTGGTAAATGTGATAGTTCATTTTCTATTGGAATATATGATATAGAAAATATAGTATTAGAAAATATTAAAAAAACATTTCCTAATATAATATACAAAATAAAAAATAATAATGATAATAACGAAAAAAAATATAATATTTTAAAAGATATAGAAAAATATAAAAAAGCATTAGAAAAGGCAAAAAATGCTTATCTTTTAGAAATTGACACATTAGAAGAATATAGTCAAAATAAAACTTTCTTTTCAAAAAAAATAAAAGAATTAGAAGAACAATGCATCAAATTAAATGATACAAACATTATAGAAGAAATATCTATATTAAATATATTAATTGGTAACTATGATATGGTTTTAAAAAATAAACTAGCTAAACTTATTATAAATAAAATATTAATAGATGGTAAAAATAGAAAAATTAAAATTATTTTCAACATTTATTAAAATTAATGTTATATGTTATTACATTATAGACAACAAGACTGCCTTACAAGTGATGTATTAGGACCTGCTAGAGCAGAATGTTTTACACATTTAGGGAATAAAACTATTCAAGAAGGTGATATTATAGATCCACCTTCAAATGCTGCTAGTGTTTCTATGGAAAACTTAAGAGTTAAAAAAGTTATTGTATCTGATAAAGAAGCTAATCCATTTAAAAATGGTTTCTGGGATATAACTTTAAAATATGTATTTGTATATACATTAGTATTTAGAGAAGCTGACGGAACAGTTATTGGTAGAGTTCATGCTAATAGTATTTATACTAAAAAAGTAACTTTATTCGGTTCTATTGGTACAGAGATTTCTATATCTACTGACTTATTTAATCCAAATGGTTCTGGTTGTAGCGAACTTAATTCTGACCCATTTGTTTTAGTAGAATCTAAAGCTATTCCTCTTGGTGCTGAGCTTAGATATCAAAATAGACAATGCTGTTCAAATTGTGATGATGCATTAGAACCAACTGAAGTAGGTATAACTATTGGATTATTTACAATAATCAAATTATTTAGACTTGTAAATCTTTCTGTATTATCAAGAGGTTTCTGTATACCAAAAGAATGTGAAGATATTTCTCCACTTAATCCTTGTGAATTCTTTGATAGTTTAGATTTCCCTATGGATATTTTTGCACCACCTCAAAAAACAGAATTTTTAGCAGGTATTAGTGGAAATATTCCAAGAGATAAAGATAATAATAATAATAATTGTGGCTGTGGCTGTAGATAATTGTAAAAAAAGTGTAGAAAATATTTTCTACACTTTTATATATATACAAAATAAATTTAATTAAATATAGTAAGCAAAAATTTAGATATAAAATATTTATTATAATATAATAAATTTAAATTTATTTTATTGTATTATATATAAATTTTATATAAAATTTATTATATTATAAAACTATTTATAAATGATAATTTAATAAAATACTATTAATATTACTTTTAATAGTATTTATTTTATAAATTTTATATAAAAATTTTATGTTTAATTAAATTTTTCTTGATATTTAACTAGATTTGAGTTATAATTGTTACAAATGTGTTACAAAAATTAAATTTCCTTTACAAAAGGGGGCTTATATGAAAAACTTAAAAAAAGTATTAGCTATATTCGGTTTAACTGCTTTTGTGTTACTTTTTAATATTAATGTATATGCTAATATTATTTTTAATGATGTAGACAAAAGTAATATAGCCTATTCATCTATACAAAAAATGTCCAAAATGGGCATAATGTTAGGTGACTTACAAGGTAACTTTAAACCTAATAGTTATATTAGTAAATTTGAAGCTATAAAAATTTTAAATAGCTTTATTAATAATCAAAATATTAATATTTCTGAAAGTAAATATAATAATATAGTTTTAAATTATGACAAAAAATATAATCGTTGGGATAGTTCAGCAAATAGTTCTTTAGTTATTATGTTAGAAAGTGGTCTATTAAAAGAAGAAGACTTAAACAATTTTATTATTATAGATAAAGATAACAAAGAACAAGTAAGAGCTTTGTCTAAAGAAGAAATTTCACTTTTTCTTGTAAAAATTGAAGGAAAACAAGATTTTGTAAATACTTTAAATTTTGAAAAAGTTTTTAAAGATGAAGCTAATATTAATCCTAATAATTTAAAAGCTTGTTATTATATGGATAATTTAAATATAGTTACTGCAAATGCTAATAACTACTTTTATCCTAAAAATGCTATTACTAAGTCAGAACTAGCTATGATATTAGATAATTTTCTAAACTATACAAATATTAATATAACTTCTCAATATAACAAAAAATATACTAATATACAAAATTTAGATAATACTTCTAATATACAAACAAGATTTGTTATTATAGAAAAAATATTTATTGAAAATAATTCTATACAAGTTAAAATAGGAAATGAAACTAAATTATATCCTGTTGACAAAGATGCTTATATATTTATTGATGATGTTTCTTCTAAATTAGGTAATATTAATCCAAATAGTAGTGCTGAAATAACAATAAAAGATAATATTATCTCAAAAATAAATATTGATACTACTTTAAAAATTAATAATGTTGTACAAGAAGAAACTAAATTATATGGTATAATAAAAAATATTTCCAATGATACAATTGGTTTATCATATAAAAAAAGAGATGATAATGGATTTTATAGTAAAGAAAAAATAGATATTATCCCCCTATCTTCTAATTGTAAAATAACTAAAAATGGTATTACTATTAATAATATAGAAGAAAATACTTTAGCTACGATTATTTTAGAAAATAAACAGGCTGTTGAAATAATTCTTGAAGATGAAAATACTATTTTTATAGGTTCAATAATAGAAAAATCTAATAATAAAATAACTATAAAAACTACTGATAATAAAATATTTGAAGTTGGATTTATAGAAAATGCAAATATAACTAGAAATAGTAAATCTTCTTCTATAAAAGATTTAAAAATAGGTGATACAGTAGATATAAATATGCAAAAAGACAAAATATCTAAAATAAGTGCTAGAGGTAAAAAATCTAAAAAACAAGGAATTATAAAATCTATAAAAATAAATGATACTTCTTCTATTATAGAAATAGAAGACAGCAAAAACAATACTTATACATACTACACTAATAATTTTACAACAGACATATATTCTATAAAAGTATTAGATAGTGTTACTTTGTATTTAGACAGTTCTGAAATATATGCAATTGATATTTTAGAAAGAAAATATAATAAAAATTTTAGTAGTGAAATTATTGATATTGATTTAACTAAAAATAGTATAACTGTTTTCAATGAAAATAAAATTCCTACTTCAATTTTTATAAATAATGATACTATAATTTTTGACTATGAAACACTAGAAAATGTTTATTTCAATAAATTGACAAAAGGTGAAAAAGTTTATGTTGTTTTAAATGATAATATGAATAATGTAGCATCTAATATAAATATAGTATCAAAATAAAATGGAGGTTGTTATGTCGGTCAATACAAGTAAGGGAACCTTTTCTAATAATAATCCCACCAATGAAAAGAAAAGCAATATAGTACAATTCCCTTTAAAAAATACTAATTTAAATTTTAAAGAAACAAATGTTGTTATAAATAACTTAAATAATGATGAAAAAATAGAAAAACAAAATGTTTCTACAAATATAAAAGAAAATATAAACTTAAATATAGAAAAATATAAAAATTCATTTTTAAATTTAAAAATAAAAAGTAAAAATAATGAAAATAAATTTTTACAATTTAAAAATAATATAATAAACAAATTTTATTCTGCAAGAGAAAAAGAAACTAAATTAACTACACAAAAATCAGCTAGTAATATTATTAATATTAATAATACAGATGGTAATGGCAATAATAAAATGCCTCCAAAACCAGTTGCTATAACTGTTTTAGGTGTAATATTAGTAGGTGTTTCTATATGGGCTTTAACTTATAAAAATGCTCAAGAAGTTTATGTTGGTGATAAAATGGTTGCTATAATAAAACCTACAAGTGAAGAATTAGAAACACCAGAACAACTTAAAGAGTTAGCATTAAATAGTTTATCAAAACAAGCTGGTTCTAAAGTTGAAGTTAATGAAGATGTTATATTTAAACCTGTAAGAGCATCTAAAGATGAAATTATACCTATATCTGAAGCAACTACAAAAGTTTCTCAAAATTTTACATTTAAAGTAGAAGCAACTGTTATAACAATAGATAATCAACCTATAGCAACAGTAAAAAATGTTGAAGAAGCAAATAAAGTTTTAGACAGTATAAAAAATAAATATGTAAATAAAGATGTAAAACAAATTGCTGAACCTACTTTTGTACAAAATGTAAAAGTAGAAAATAAATATGTATCTGAAAATGATATTATTGGAAATGATGAAGCTTTAAAAATTCTTTCAGCTGATAAAGAACAAGGTAAAGAATATGAAATAAAAGAAGGAGATACTCTCTTTGAATTAGCAATGAATAATGATATGTCTTTAGATGAATTATTAAAAGCTAATCCACAACTTACAGAAAATAGTGTTTTAAAAATTGGAAGTAAAGTAAACTTAGTTATACCTGTTCCATTATTATCTGTTACAACTTATGAGGAAGCTATTTATAATGAAGTAATTCCTAAAAAAGTTGAAACAATAAATAATGATAAAGAATATAAAACATATAAAAAAGTTTTAACAGAAGGTAAAGATGGTAGTAAACAAGTTACTGCTAAAATTACTAAAGTTAATGGAGTTGAAGAAAAAAGAGAAATTACTTCTGAAAAAGTTTTAGTTGAACCAATAGTTGAAAAAATTGAAGTTGGTACATTAAATACACCACCTAAAAAAGCTATTGGTAACTTTATATATCCTGTTAGAGGTAGATTAACTTCTAATTATGGTCCTAGATGGGGTACAACTCACAAAGGTTTAGACCTTGCAGCTCCTGCTGGTACTCCTATCAAAGCATCTGATGGTGGTACAGTAGTATTTTCTGGTTGGAATAGTGGTGGATATGGTAATATGGTTAAAATAGACCACGGAAATGGTCACCAAACTATATATGCTCACAATAGTAAAAATGCTGTATCTGTTGGACAAAAAGTTGCTCAAGGTGAAATTATAGCTTATGTTGGTAATACTGGTAATAGTACTGGTAACCATGTTCACTTTGAAGTTATACAAGGTGGAGTTTCAAAAAACCCTTTAAACTTCTTAAAATAATTTAATTTTTAAAAATAAAAAAGATAGGTTAATAAAAATAACCTATCTTTTTTATTATTCTAATATTTAATCAAAATGTTTTTTTACCTTATCAAAAAAGCCTTCTTTTTTTGTAGTTGGAGTAGTACCATCTTCTGCAGCAAATTTCATAAGTAAATCTTTTTGATGTTCACTAATTTTTGTAGGTACTACTACTTTAAATTTAATAATTTGGTCACCTCTTAATTTAGGATTACGAACATTAAATACACCTTTATTTTTAAGTGTAACAGTTGTTTCTGGTTGAGTACCTGGTTTTAAAGTATAATTTTCTTCTCCCTCTATTGTAGGAACTTTTATTTCATCACCTAAAGTAGCTTGTATAATAGATATAGGCACTTCTACATATATATCATTATTTTGTCTAACAAAAGTTTTATGAGGTCTAATATTAATAGCTACAAGTAAATCTCCATTAGGTCCACCTTTTTCACCTGGAGCTCCCATACCTGCTTTTCTTATACTTTGACCTTGATTTATACCTTTTGGTATATCTACTATAATATTTCTAGTTTTTCTAACTTTTCCTTTTCCATTACAAACATTACAAGGCTCTTTTATAATTTTACCTTCACCGTGACAAGTACGACAATCTGTAACAGTTGTCATAGCACCTAACATAGTTTGTTGTACAACTCTTTCTTGTCCAGAACCACCACAAGTAGGACAAGTTTGAGCATATGTACCAGGTTTAGCTCCTGTACCATTACAATTATCACATTTATCATCTGCTTGGAAAGATATTTCTTTTTTACAACCAAAAATAGCTTCTTCAAAATCTATTGTAAGATTATATTGTAAATCTGCACCTCTTGAAGGTCCTCTTCTTCTTCTTGAAGAACCTCCACCAAAAATATCAGAGAAACCTCCACCACCAAAGAAGCTTTCAAAAATATCCCCCATATCCATACCAGAAAAGTTGCCACCACCAGAAAAACCACCTGCTCCATCAAATGCAGCGTGTCCAAATTGGTCATAAGTTTGTCTTTTCTTTTCATCACTAAGAACTTCATAAGCTTCTGTTGCTTCTTTAAATTTAGCTTCTGCTTCTTGGTTATTTGGGTTAGCATCTGGGTGATATTTTTTAGCAAGTTTTCTATATGCCTTTTTTATATCAGCATCTGTTGCTCCCTTATTAATACCTAATACTTCATAATAATCTCTTTTTGCCAATTTATTCACCTACCAAAATTTTAAATTTTTAATGACTATTTATGCAAAATATAGTAAAATATAAATAGAAAGGAGTAACTATGAAAAAATTTTTTAATTATATTTTAACTACATTTACAAGTATTTTATTTATTTATATATTTGTATTTATTGCAATTTTATTTTTATTATTAAATAGAAACTTTTACTATTTACATATTAATTATTTAAATATAGATAAAAATACAGGTTATTCTATAGAAAGTATAAAATTAAATTATAATGCTATGATAGATTTTTTAATACCTTTTTCAAATAATGATTTTCATTTACCAACTTTAACATATTCTGTTCAAGGTAAAATACATTTTGAAGAAGTTAAAGAAATATTTAATAATATGTCTTTAATATTTATAATTGTTGCAATAATACTAACTATAATATTGTACTATTATTATAAGAAAAAAGATAGTATATTTTTAAAAAAATGTTCAATAAATTGTATTTTAATAACTCTTTTAATATGTTTTATAGGTTATCTAAATTTTGATAAGTCTTTTGTAGTATTTCACAATATATTTTTTGACAATGATTATTGGATATTTAACCCTACAAAAGACCCTATTATAAACATATTACCTCAAGAATTTTTTAGAAATTGTAGTATAGTTATTTTTAGTTTTATAATAATAGGTTCTATATTTTTATACATACTATATAAGTTAACAAAAATAAAATATTTAAAACTAAATTTTAAATTATAATGATTTGCCCTCTAACCATAAGGCTAGAGGGTATTTAAATATATTAACCATCTATAATATCATCATTATTTGTAGCACCTTGGTTGTTCATATCACCCATATTCATATTAGGGTTGCCACCTGCTTCTTGATAAAGTTTAGTTGAAAAATCATTAATAAATTTTGTAAAGCTTTCAGTAGCATTTTTTAATGTTTGAGTATCTGTTTCACTCATAGTTTCAGCAACCATTGGGCTAGATACAGCTTTTAAATTATCAATTTCTTTTTGAAGTTCAGCTTTGCTTTCTTCAGATACTTTCTCGCCTACATCTTGTAAAACTTTTTCACCTTGGAAAATTAAACTTTCAGCTTCATTTTTAGCATCTACTGCTTCTTTTCTTTTAGCATCAGCTTCTGCATATTGTTCAGCTTCTTTCATAGCTCTTTCTACTTCTTCATCACTTAAATTTGTACTAGAAGTAATAGTGATGTTTTGTTCTTTACCAGTACCTAAATCTTTAGCAGAAACAGTAGTAATACCATTAGCATCTATATCAAAAGTAACTTCAATTTTAGGTATACCACGAGGAGCAGGAGCAATACCATCTAATTTAAATTGACCAAGTTCTTTATTATCTCTAGCCATAGGTCTTTCACCTTGTACTATTCTAATATCAACAGCTGTTTGATTATCAGCATAAGTTGTGAAAGTTTCTTTTTTATTTGTAGGTATAGTAGTATTTCTAGGGATTAATACAGTAGAAACACCACCAGCAGTTTCAATACCTAAAGATAATGGAGTAACATCAAGTAATAAGATACCACCAGCACCTTCATCACCAGCAAGTTTACCACCTTGAATAGAAGCACCTAAAGCAACACATTCATCAGGGTTGATGCCTTTAAATGGATCTTTACCAGTAATTTTTTTAACTTCTTCTTGAACAGCTGGTATTCTTGTAGAACCACCTACTAATAATACTTTATCTAAATCACTAGGTTCTAAATCAGCATCTTTTAAAGCATTTCTAACAGGCTCTAAAGTAGCTAATACTAAATCGTGAGTTAATTCTTCAAATTTAGCTCTAGTTAAAGTTAAATCGATATGTTTAGGACCATCTTGGTTCATTGTAATATAAGGTAAGTTAATATTAGTTGTTGTAGCTGAAGATAATTCTTTTTTAGCTTTTTCTGCTGCTTCTTTAAGACGTTGCATAGCCATTTTATCTGTTCTTAAATCCATACCTTCTGCTTTTTTAAATTCATCAACAAGATATTGTATAATTTTTTCATCAAAGTCATCACCACCTAAATGGTTATTACCACTTGTAGCTAAAACTTCAATAACACCATCACCAATTTCAATGATAGATACGTCAAACGTACCACCACCTAAGTCATAAACCATAATTTTTTGTTCATTTTCATTGTCAAGACCATAAGCTAAAGCTGCTGCTGTTGGCTCATTAATAATACGTTTTACATCTAAACCAGCAATTTTACCAGCATCTTTTGTAGCTTGTCTTTGGCTATCTGTAAAGTAAGCAGGAACAGTAATAACTGCCTCTGTAACACTTTCACCTAAATAGCTTTCAGCATCTTTTTTAAGTTTTTGTAAAATCATAGCAGAAATTTCTTGTGGAGAGAATTTTTTACCATCATTTTCAAATTTATAGTCAGTACCCATATGTCTTTTAATAGAAATAACAGTACCATCTACATTTGTAACTGCTTGACGTTTTGCAGTTTCACCAACTAATCTTTCACCAGTTTTTGTAAAACCAACAATAGAAGGAGTAGTTCTTGCACCTTCACTATTTGCTATAACAACTGGTTGACCACCTTCCATAACAGCAACACAAGAGTTTGTAGTACCTAAATCTATACCAATAATTTTTCCCATTTTTATTATCTCCTTTATTAATTTATTTTTAATATATATTAATTTGCAACTTTAACCATACTAGGACGGATAACTTTATCTTTATATTTATAGCCTTTTTGCATAACTTCAGCTACAACATTTTCACCTAAATTTTCATCATCAATGTGTAAAACAGCATTGTGTATATTAGGGTCAAAAGTTTCACCAACACCAGCAACTTCTTCTACACCCATATTTTTAAAAGTTTCAACCATTTGATTAAATATCATATCAATACCTTTAAACATAGGATTTTCTTTATCTGCTTCAGGTGTAGATATAATAGCTCTTTCAAAATTATCTAATATAGGTAAAAGTTTTTCAATAGTATCTCTAGTACCATTTTCATACATAGACGCTTTTTCTATATTAGTTCTTTTTCTAAAGTTATCAAATTCTGCCATACTTCTTTGTAATTTATCTAAATATTCTTTAGAAGATGCTTCAGCTTTTTCAAGTTTAGATTTTAATTCATCTAATTCACTTATTTCTTCTTTAACATCTTCTATTGTTTCTTCAATAGTTTCTTTTGTATCTTCTTCTAATGTTTCATTTTCTACATTTTTTTCAATATCTTTTTCCATTATCATTTCCTTTCCCCTCAATCTGACGACAAGGATTTAAGAACATTATTTATATTTTTAACAATACTATCTAAAACACTAACAGCTTTTGCATAATCCATACGGGTGGGTGCTATAATGCCTATTGTACCTGTTGCACCTGCTATTTTATATTCTGTTTTTACAATACTACAATCTTTAAATTCTTCAATATTGTTTTCATCACCTATTAGTATTTGAATAGAATTATTATTATCACCATTATTACTTAAAATGTCAACTAGCATTTCTTTTTCTTCTAAAGATTGAAAAATAGTTTTAGCCTTTTCAACATCACTAAATTCTTTAAAATCTAATATATTATTTATACCACTTGTATAAAATTTAACTTCTTTATCTTCCTTATTAGATTTAAAAATTTCTCTAAAAACTTTATTAATAACTTGTTCTGCTTCAGATAAAATTTCGTTTTCATTTTTTTCAATTAAAGTTTTTATTTCATCTAAAGAATAGTCACTAATAAAATTATTTATAGCAGAACTAATACTTATTAAATCTTGCATAGAAAACTGTTTATCTACTTGAACAATATAATTTTTAACTGTTTTATTTTCTGTAACAACAACAGCAATTATAGAAATTTCATCTAAAGATACAAGTTGAATATGTTTTATTTTATCTTCTTCAACTTTTGGTTTACTAATAATAGTAGCATAATTTGTAAGCATTGATAATGCTTTAGCTGTTTGTTCCATAAGGTAATCCATATGATTTATATTATTTATAACAACATTTTGTAAAAATTTAGTTTCTTCTTCTGTAAGCTCTCTATGCTCCATAAAATTATCTACATAAAGTCTATAGCCTTTATCTGAAGGTATACGACCTGAAGATGTATGAAGTTGAGTAACAAGACCTAATTCTTCTAAATCACTCATTTCATTTCTTATAGTAGCACTACTAATACCTAAATCATATTTTTTAGCAATAGTACGAGAGCCAATAGGTTCTCCTGTTTCAATATAGTCATTAATAATAGCTTCTAGTATTTTAATCTTTCTGTCATTTAATGCTTTTATTTTATCATCATTCAAACTCAAAAAATCACTTCCTTAGATACAAACAATATAAAACATTTGATTTATTAGCACTCAATTTTATAGAGTGCTATCGGATTAACATTACATTACCATTTTTTTTTAATTTTGTCAAGTACTTTTTATATTATTTTAAAAATTTTTTAAAATAATATAAATTTATATAAACATAATATATTAAAATATCCCAAAATTTAAATTTTATTACATTTTTAATTTTAATAGAATAATAAAAAGGCTATTTCTACTATATTAAAATAATAAAAATAACCTTTTTTATTAATATTATCCTTTTAATTTAGCTGTTTGTACCATAGTTTGCATAGCTTTTAAAACAATTTCTTTTTCTTCATCTTTACTATATGTACCTGTTATACTTGTAATTCTATCTTTAAAAGAAATACTCATTTGAATTTGTTTTGTTTCTGGTTTATTAATAAAAGCCTCTTTACCACCCTCAGCTTCTATAGTTTGTTCTGTAAATATACCTTTTTGTAAACCATATTCCATAGCTTCTTCTGTCATTTTTGTATTGATTTCTATATAACTTACAGGTATATCATTTATTTTTCTATATTCAGCAACAGTAACTTTTGTACCTGGTGAACTTTTTTCTAATTGAGCAGGTAATAACTGAACATAATCTTCCAATGGAATATTTGTAGAAGATGCAGTTGTACCAACTATAATATTTGTATTTTCTTCTAAATTTTCATTATTACTATATAAAACTACTTTTATTACTTCAGGGTTAGAACTTTCTCCCTTTGTCCAATCTTCTGATGGATAATCTAAAGTAATTGTACCATTATCAACTGTTTCTACTTGAAAATCAATATTTATAGCTTCCATAGGTATACTTTCTATTTTTTTGCTACAACCAACTAAAGAAAATATTAAAATTATAAATATTATAATAAATGTAAATTTTTTCATTTTTAGCCTCCAATTTATTTTTTATATTAAGTATATATTATTTATAATTAAAAATCAAAATTTTTAATTAACTATTTTAATTTAGCTGTTTGTACAATAGTTTGAATAGCTTTTGTTACTATTTCCTTTTCACTATCTTCAATATATAAAGCAGTTATATTATTAAATTTTCCACCTAGGTATATACTTATTTGAATTTGTTTTGTTTCAGGAATACTTAAAAGATACTCTTTACCACCCATATCTTCTATATCCTTTTCTGTAAATAACCCTTCTTTTAATACTTTGTCTATCATTTCATTAGTAAATTTTGTTGTAATTTCCATATAACCAAATTGTATATCATTTATTTTTCTAATTTCTGAAACATTAACTTTCATTCCATTAAAACTTTCTTCTATTAAAGAAATTTTATAGTTAATATAATCTTTTAGGTTATTTTTTTCATAATTTTCACCTTTTATAATATTAATATTAGTTTCAACATTTAATTTTTCATTTTTTGCTATTAATAAACTTGTTATATCATCACTATGAAAATCACTTATTTCTGTCCAATCTTCTAAAGGATAATTAAAAGTAATTGTACCATTATCAATTGTACCTACTTCAAAATTAATATCTATAGGATTTATAACTATATTTTCTTCTTTATATTTACAGCTTGTTAATATTAATAATAAAATTACTTGGAAAAAAACTATTAACAGCTTTTTTAACATATATTTACCACTCCTAAATTTTTCTCTTTGTTAATACTAATATAAATTATATATTATGTCAATATATTGAAAATAAAATAGTTATATAGTATAATTTAGATAGTGGTGTTATCCTATGAAAATATGTAAAAACTGTAATGAAGTAAATGAAGATAAGTATCCTAATCTTTTTATAGTATTAAGGCTAAAAATAGCCTTAATACCTTTCATTTATAGTCATATATTGTATATTATTTATTCTACTTAATTTCTTAAGAGCCATTTTATAAAATATCCTTGTATCTTGAGGTGGTAACTCATCTATTATTTTGCATAATTTATCATAACTTTTAATTTCCTCTTCTATTGCTAAAAACAACCCTACTTTAAAAGGCATATTAACATTTATAGGTATAGATTTTACCTCAAATTTTTCATTGTTTAAATCTTCATAGTAAGATTTTAAATTATTGCATTCAAAAATACAATCATCACATATATTTTTTAATCTTTCTATATAAATATTATTATCACATTTTTTAGAAAGTTCATTATAAAATATATTTGCATTAGTTTCATCTTGTATAAATTCTTTAATGTAATTAAAAACTATATCTTTATTTTCAGGAGCTTGAATATTAACAGCTGTTTTTTTATTTTTCTCTATATTTTCTCTTATTTCCTCATTTATTTTTTCTAGTTCTTCTTCTGTTAAAGGTTTTAATATAATATCCGATTGATTGTTATTTTGTTGCTGATTATTTTGTATATTATTAAAGTTTTGATTATTATTTTGCATAAATCTATTATTATTTTGAAAATTGTTAAAATTTTGATTGTTATTTTGTATAAATCTATTATTTTGTAAATTATTAAACATAAAATTATTATTTCTATTGTTTTGTAAATTATTAAATCGGTTATTAAAAAATAAAGGCATATTTATACCCCCTATAATATATCTTATATATATTATATTTAAAAAATTTTTATTTGCTACTAATTTATATATACAGTTGTTCCTTTTTCTATATTATCATATACCCATTTTATATCTTCTAAATTCATACGAACACAACCACTAGAACAACGTTTTCCTATAGTATCATCTATAATATTTTTATTTTTATCCATAGCTACTGAATGATAAAGATAAGAACCATTAAACTTTAGCCAATACATAGCCCCACTACCTAATCTTTCACTATAAAACCATTCTCCCTTATCCCCTATTTTAAAAATACCACGAGTTGTAGGTGATTCATTTACTCCTGTGCCACAAGGAATAGTTTTTATAAGTTTCCAATCTTCTAATTTGCCTTTAAATATGTATGTAAGTTGTCTATATATATCTGTAAACATAAGATATTCTGTTTG
>CALWDX010000023.1 GCA_944376805.1 uncultured Clostridia bacterium | reverse complement strand
TCTCTAGAAGGTAATGAAGTCCAAGGTTCTATACAAACAAAATTAACTTCTTTTTTAGGACTATGCCAAATACCTAAATAAGTCATATCTTCATATTTTACATAAACACTTTTATTATCTTTATCTGTTTTTAACGTAACACCTTTTGACATATTTTCAAATATTAATGCATCATTATCAAAAAGATTATGAGTAAGATTTAATATTTTATCATCTTTTAATGGATATTCCTCTTTATGTGTTATAAGCCCTTTTTCAGATACTCTTATATTATTTATTTTAGCACATTCATCAAATTCTAAATAATAATCTTCAAATTTTAAACTATTGTCTAAAGGAGTTATAAAACCAGGGTGTCCACCTAAACCAAAATACATTGCTTTATTATCTTTATTTACTACTTTTGAAGTAATAAATAAAGTGTCTTCTTTAAGTTCATATGTTATAAAATATTCAAAATTAAATGGATAACTTTTTAATGTTTCTTCATTTGATATCATTTTAAAAATTATTTTTTGGTCTTCTGATTTTTCTACAGTAAAATCTATATGTCTAACTAGACCATGCCCACCCATTTCATAAGTTTTACCTTTATAAGTATATTTACCTTCTTGCATTCTTCCTACATAAGGAAAAATATTTGTAGCTCTATTTTTCCAAGAATTTTCATCACCTTGCCAAAGATACTCTACATTATTTCTTTTAATAGATTGCAACTCTGCACCAAAAGAACTAATTTCTACATTTAAAATGTCATTTTTTATAGTATAATTCATACTGTAACCTCCCTTTATAAACTTATAATATTTGAAGACCTATTTTTTCGGCCTCTTCAATCATTTTATGTGGCCATAAAGATGACTGTACTTCACATATATGAGCTTTTCTTAAAAAGAACATACAAAGCCTAGATTGTCCTATACCACCACCTATTGTATATGGTAATTGTTTTTCTAATATTGCTTTTTGAAATGGCATTTCTTTACGGTCATTACAATTAGTTATTTCTAGTTGTTGTTTTAATGAATTTTCATCTACTCTTATACCCATAGAAGATAATTCTAAAGCTATGTCTAGTACTGGATAATAAACAAGTATATCACCATTTAAAGCCCAATCATCATAATCTGGTGCTCTACCATCATGAGCTTCTCCATTAGATAAAACTCCACCTATTTGCATAAGAAATACTGCTCCTTTTTCTTTACAGATTAAATATTCTCTTTCTTTTGGTGTTTTATCTGGATACATATCTAAAAGCTCTTGAGAAGTAATAAAGAATATTTCTTTTGGTAAAATTTCTTCTATGTAATCATATTGTATAGACATATATTTTTCTGTATTTTTTAATGCCTTATATATAGACTTTACTGTCGTTTTTAATGTATCAATATTTCTTTCTTCTTTATCTATAATCTTTTCCCAATCCCACTGGTCTACATATATAGAATGTGTATTATCTGTATCTTCATCTCTTCTAATTGCATTCATATCTGTATATAAACCTTCACCTTTTGAAAATCCATATTTTTTTAAAGCATATCTTTTCCATTTTGCAAGAGAATGTACTATTTCTGCTTCTTCATCATTATGTTCCTTTATGCCAAAAGAAACTGGTCTTTCAAATCCATTAAGATTATCATTAAGTCCAGATTCTGGCTTAACAAAAAGTGGTGCTGTAACACGCAATAAATTTAAATTTTTAGCTAGTGAATTTTGAAAAAAGTCTTTTACTGTTTTTATACCTATTTGTGTATCATAAAGATTTAAAACTGATTTATAATTTTCAGGTACTAATTTTGTCATATATAATCCTCCTTATAGTTAATATATATATAATACCTTAAAAACTATTTATTTACAAGTTTTTTATTATGTCTAACATAAAATTTAAAACTAATTTCATAGGTTTTTCATTTACTATTTCTAATGTATCATATTTTCCATTATGTATAGTATCCATAAATTTTAGTCTTTTAGATGATAATTCAGTAGGTATTTCTAAACCTTTTATATTAAAATCTATTATTTTATTTATTATTTCTAAATCTTCTTTAGGTACAACTTGTATATGTATATTAGGTATATTTTCCTCCTCAAAACTTCTATCATCTGAGCCTGGATTTATTTGTATTGTTTTTATATAATCTTTGTTTAAAATATTATTATTTAAAATTTTTAATTCATACATTTTTTGTATATTATTTTCTGTTCCAACTATAATAGTATCACCAAAACCACAAGTATCAACATTAATCATAGCTTCTATATTATTTTTTCCTATTTCTTTAATATATTGTTCACTACCTCTATCAGCATATTCTTCTCTATCAAAAAATACTATATCTATATTTCTATCTATATTATTTTCTTTTATATATTTTATAACTTCTATCAATATTGCAACACCTGTTATATTATCATTTGCACCTATACTACCTTCTAAATTATCATAATGTGCACCTATTACAAGTT
The DNA here is from genome assembly GCA_944376805.1 of uncultured Clostridia bacterium. GTDB lineage: Bacteria > Bacillota > Clostridia > Lachnospirales > CAG-274 > Tyzzerella. Next base: position 9,531 of record CALWDX010000023.1, on the reverse strand, counting down.
TTTTATTATCATTATTATTAAAATTTACTATAATGTTTTTTACAAAATTTTCACCTATTTTTCTATTTGTAATAGTATATTCTATATTAATTTTATCAAGTTCTTCAATTAATGAATATCTTCTTTTATTGACATCTTTATTGGCTATATTTTTAACTATATTTAACATATATTTACCTCCATAAAAATATACATATAAATATTATATAATAAATAGTTTTATATTTTAATAAAATCTTTCTTTTCATATGGTATAGGTTCTGGATTTTTAATGTAATACTTTATTATTACCTCTTATATATAATAATATATATTTATGTCTACAAAGTCATATCCACAAAATATAAAATTATCTTTTTCTATTTATCTTCTATTCAATATAAATATTATTATTATTAAAAGTTTTTATTAAATATCATCACCTATTAATCAATTATTTTAAATTTTTATCTACAAGTTGCTTTAACTCCTCATTCATTTCACTTGATAAAAATGGTTTTAATGAATAGTACATTCCATAATCTTCTGTATTTTCTATATATTCTTTTGCTATATTATCTATTGTTTCAGTTGACAATTTATCTGCTACATTAAATACTAATCCTATATCTTTTGTTTCTAATACATATTGCTCCATGTTTTTATTTAAAACTTCTTGTTCTATACTATCTTTATTTCTTATTATTTCTTGTATTTCTCTTGTTTTTTTATTATTATCTTCATTAATATAATTTTTTATTGTATCATTTTTAGGCATAGCTATATTTCCTAAATTTTCTTCAACAATATTACTTAATTGTTTATCCATATTTTATGATAAAAATGGTCTAAATGAATAATACATTCCATAATCTTTTGTGCTTTCTATATACTCTTTTGCTATACTATCTATTGTTTCAGTTGATATCTTGTCTGCTACATTAAATACTTGTTGTATATCTTTTGTATTTGATACATATTCAATTATTTTTTTGTCTAACTCTTCTTTAATTATACTATCTTTATTAGCTATTATTTCTTGTATAGATTGTACTTTATCTATGTTTTCAATGTCTTTATTTATATTTTTATCTACTACAATTAAATTATTATTATTTTCTCTCTCTTTATTAAACTTTAAACTAATAACTATTATAAATATAATACCTAATGATACTATTGTTTTTATATTTTTTGTCATTTTATATTTCATAGTTATTTCACCACCTTTCATAAATATAAATTTTAAACTTCTTTCCATTATACTATCATACAATATTTTGCTTGTCTACATTAAAAAATAGCTATTTATGATATGGTTCATTTTTTAAAATTCTTTCTGCTCTATATATTTGCTCAAGTAATATAACACGCATAAGTTGGTGAGGAAAAGTCATTTTTGAAAAACTAAGTTTAAAATTAGCTCTATCTATTACATTTTTATGAAGTCCCAAAGAACCACCTATTATAAAAGATATATGACTTATTCCTTTATTTCTATTATTTTGTATAAAATTTGCTAATTCTACACTATCAAATTGTTTACCATCTATACATAAAGCTACTACAAATTCATCTTTTATATTTTTTAATATTTTTTCTCCCTCTTTAAGTTTTATATTTTCTTCATCTGCAATGCTTAAATTTTCTGGTGCTTTTTCATCTGGTAACTCTATTATATTAAGTTTTATATATTTAGACAATCTTTTACTATATTCATCTATTGCCATTGTAAAATATTTTTCTTTTATTTTTCCTACACATATTATTGAAACTTTCATAAATTACTCCTTAAATATATAAAGGCTTCTATAAAAAATATAGAAACCTTTTTAATATTTATATTATTCTTTGATTTTTATAAGCTCTGTTATTCCATAAGGCTTTGCTATATGTAAGTTAACATCTTTTTCTGCTTTTATACCAAATTCATCTAATGTATTAGCTACTGTTAAATATGCAAGTTCTGGTGTATTATTATCTTGGCTTAAATGTGACAAAAAAACATTTTTAAGTTTATCATTCATAATACAAGCTAACAATTTACCACAAGTTTCATTTGATATATGACCATATTTACCCAATATACGTTCTTTAATTACTTGTGGATAGTCACTATTTTTTACCATATTTATATCATGATTACTTTCTAAAACAAGTCCAGAACAATGTCGCATATTTTCTATAATATCTCTTGTAATATGACCTATATCTGTTACAACACAAATTTTTATATTGTTATGTATAACACTATAACAAACAGGTTCTTTAGCATCATGGGGTACTTGAAAAGAATGTATAAAAATATCATTTAATAATATACCTTCATCTTTATATACTAATCTTTTATTAGATTTTAATATTTTACCTATCCTTTCAGGTATACTATTCCAAGTACCTTCTGTTGCATATATAGGTATGTTATATTTTCTTGATATAACACCAATACTTTCTATATGGTCTAAATGTTCGTGAGTTACAAATATGGCATCTATATCCTCTAAAGATAAATTTATATCATTTAATGCACTATCTATTTTACTTCCACTAAGCCCTGCATCTATTAATATTTTAGTATCTTCTGTACCTATATATATACTATTACCTTTACTACCACTTGCAAGGGTTGTAAACTCTATAGACATATTATTCACTTATCCTTTTTATATCAGCACCTAAAGATTTTAACTTATATTCTACTTTTTCATATCCTCTATCTATATATTTTATATTAGATATAACTATTTCACCCTTTGAACGAAGTCCTGCTAAAATCATAGCTGCACCAGCTCTTAAATCTGTTGCTCTAACTTCTCCACCTTCAAAATAATCTATACCAGTTATAGTAGCTACTCTACCATCTAAAGTTATGTTAGCACCTAATTTTTTAAGTTCATCTACATATTGAAATCTATTTTCCCAAACATTTTCTGTAAGTGAGCTTGTCCCTTTTGCTACTGCTAAAAGTGTTGTCATTTGAGGATGTAAATCTGTAGGAAATCCAGGATATACCATAGTTTTAACGTTTGTAGCATTAAGATTACCATCAGATTTTACTCTAATATAATCATCACCTTCTTCTATTTCACAACCCATTTCAATAAGTTTAGCAACTAAAGAATCCATATGTTTTGGTATTATATTTCTAACACAAACATCACCACCAGATATAGCTGCTGCTATCATATATGTACCTGCTTCTATTTGGTCTGGTATTATTGTATATTCTCCTCCATAAAGCTTTTCTACACCTGTTATCCTAATAATATCTGTACCTGCTCCAGTAACTTTTGCCCCAAGCATATTTAAAAAGTTAGCTGTATCTACTACATGTGGTTCTTTTGCAGCATTTTCTATAACTGTCACACCTTTTGCTAAAACTGCTGCTAACATAATATTTATTGTAGCTCCAACACTAACCATATCTAAATATATATTAGCACCTTTAAGATTTGTACCATCTAATTTTACTATGTTATTTTCTACAACAACATCTATACCAAGTGCTTTAAAACCTCTTATATGTTGGTCTATTGGTCTTGAACCAAAATTGCAACCTCCTGGAAGTGCAACTTCTACTTTTTTAAACCTACCAATTAAAGCACCCATTAAATAATAAGATGCTCTTATTTTTGTAACGTCTTCATTTATAGCTATTGAACTTTCTATATTTGTAGAATCTATTTTTAATGTATTTTCATTTAATAAATCACATTTTATTCCTAAATGTTCTAAAGTTGTTATAAAACTTGTAACATCTTCTATACAAGGAAGATTTTCTATAACAGAAACACCTTCTGCTATTATTGCTGCAGGTATTATTGCAACAACAGCATTTTTTGCACCACTTATAAAAACATCTCCAGATAATCTATTTTTACCCGTAACAACAAGTTTTTCCATTATTTTTCACTACACCTCACAATTAATTAAAAACATTATTTTATTATAACATTATTTTTCTAAATAGAAAAGCATTTTTTATTATTTATATACAATATTTTTAAATTGGATAAAATAATATAAATTTTATAGTAAAAATGAACTAACTTAAAATTTATAAAGAATATAATATATATTTATATAAAAGGAGAATAATTATTTAATTATTTAATTATTAATTAATAAAGTTATAATTAGTTTTATTACAATTATATTATTTAGCATTATAACATTTATTTTTTTATTTATTACATATACTTATTTAACTTAAACTATTTTAATAATATACATAAATTTTGAACCTATAATAATTTAATTATATAATTTAAATTTAGTATAGTTTATTTAATATATTTTAATTATATTATATTGATTTTGAAAAATTTTTAATATAAAATAAGTATAACTAAATCAAAAAGGAGTATATAATATGAATGAAAAATATTATAAATTAAAAGATAAAAAATTTATTATATTTTTATTTTCACTATGTTTTTTAGTATATTTATCTACATATTTAGGTAGGTTAAATTATTCTGCTAGTATAACTGCTATTTTAGAAGAAGGTATTTTTACAAAAAGTCAAACTGGTATAATAGGGACAACTTTCTTTTTTACATATGGTTTAGGACAATTTATAAGTGGTTTTTTAGGTGATAAAATTACCCCTAAAAAATTAGTTTTTTTAGGGGTATTTATATCTTCTATAAGTAACTTATTTATGGCTTTCACTAATAATTATTTAATTATGGTTTTAGCTTGGTCTATAAATGGTCTTTTTCAATCATTTATTTGGTCACCTATAATTAGATTTATAGTAGATTTTTTAGATGATAGTATAAAATCTAAAACTTGTATATATTTAAACCTATCTGTTCCACTTGGAACAATGCTTACATACATTATGACTGCAAGTATTATAAAATTTAAAAGTTGGAAATTTGTTTTTATATTATCTGGTATAATATTATTAATTATTAGTATATTATGGGTTATAGGATATAATTTAATTGAAAAAAATGCAAAAAATAATGGTATACAATATGAAAAAAAAGTAATTAAAAATGATAACAAAAATAATAATAACCCAAATATAAATATAATTTCTTTAATAATATCTTCTGGATTTATATTTTTATTATTTAGTCTTATTGTTCAAGGAACTTTAAAAGATGGTGTTACAAACTGGGTTCCTGTATATATAAATGAAACTTATAACTTAGGTTCTTCTATATCTATAATAAGTACTATAATAATACCTATATTTAATATTTTTGGAGTTTATTTTGCTTCTATATTAAATCATAAAATTAAAAATGAAATTAAAACATCAGCTATATTTTTTGGAATTTGTACTATTTGCTTATTTATACTATTTATTTCTTCTGGAAAAAGTGTTTTTATATCTCTTTTAATGTTAGGTATATCAACAACTACTATGATGGCCGTTAATACTTTACTTATAGGTCTTTTACCCATAAATTTTGATAAAATAAATAAAGTTTCATCTATATCTGGTATATTAAATTCTTTTGTATATATAGGTGGTGCTATATCTACTTATGGTATATGGATAATGTCTGAAAAAATTGGTTGGAATAATACTATATTAGTTTGGATTATATTATCTATAATATCTTGTACTATATGTTTAGCTATATTAAAAAAATGGAATAATTATAGGCTTAACAACCTTTAATTTTTATAAATATATTATAAATAAAGGAGAATTTTTATGGACAAAAAAATTTATTTATTATCAAATGAAGGAAATTTTTACAAAGCTAACTTACATAGTCATACAACATTTTCTGATGGAACTTTAACACCAGAACAAGCAAAAGAAGCATATAAAAAAGAAGGTTATTCTATAATTGCTTTTACAGACCATAGAATTTATAAAAATCATAGCTATCTAAATGATGAAAAATTTTTAGCTATTGCTGCTTATGAAATTGATATAAATGAAGAAGGAAAAGAGTGGCCTACCACTAAAACATACCATATTAATTTATATGACACAAATCCTAATGAAAATATAGAATTAAAAGAAAAAACACCTTTACCAGAGCAAGATTATGGTAATTTTGAAAAACTTAATAAATATATAAAAGATATGAAAGATTTAGGATTTATAGCTTGTTATAATCACCCTTTTTGGTCTTTACAAGACTATGATGATATGAAAGGTTTAAAAGGATTTTGGGGTATGGAAATATATAATTATGGTTGTGAACACGATGGTTTATATGGTTATAACCCACAATCATATGATGAAATGTTAAGATTAGGAAATAAACTTTATTGTGTATCTACTGATGACAATCACAATCGTGAACCTTTTGACAGTCCTTTGTGTGATTCTTTTGGTGGATTTACTATGATAAAAGCTGAAAGTCTTACTTATGAAAATATTATAAATTCACTTTTAAATGGTAATTTTTATTCATCTATGGGACCTGAAATAAAAGAACTTTATATTGAAAATAATACTTTATATATAAAAACTAGTCCTGTTGAAAAAATATTTGTTATAATGAAAGGTAGAGATTGCTATAAAAAACTTGCCAAAAAAGGTGAAACTATAACAGACGCATCTTTTAAATTAAATGGTAATGAGGGTTTTATACGTTTATCTATAAGAGATGAAAAAGGATTATATGCAAGTTCTAATGCATACTTTTTAGAAGATTTAAAATAAAAATTATATTTTAAAAAGGCTGTAATTTACAGCCTTTTTAAATGCCTATTACATTTTTTCTGGTGCATTTATGCCTAAAAGATAAAGTCCATTAGCTATAATAGTTTTTGTAGCATAAACTATTGCAAGTCTTGCATTTTTTAAATTTGTTTCACTATTTTTTATATTGTTTTCATCATAAAACTTATTAAATGCTTGACATATATTTACTAAATGTCTTGTAATAATAAATGGTTCATATTTATTAGAAGCATCTACTATTTTATCTGGATACTGACTTAAAAGTTTTACAAGTTCAAAAGAATATTCATCACTTATTAAAGTATAATCTATATTTTCAAGTAAATTTTCATTAAAGTTTTCTTTTTCTAATATACTACAAGCTCTTGCGTGTGTATATTGAACATAAGGACCTGTTTCACCTTGGAAATTTAACATTCTTTCAAGGTCAAAAACAACATTTTTAACACGAGAATTAAATAAATCATTAAATATAACTGCACCTATACCTACATCTTTTGCTGTTTGTTCTTTATTTTCAAGATTAGGATTTTTTTCTTCTATTATATTTTTAGTTTTTTCTATTGCATGATTTAATATATCTTCCATTAAAACAACATGCCCTTTTCTAGTAGAAAGTTTACCATCATTTAAACTAACTAATCCAAAAGGTATATGAACTAAATCTTTTGCCCAATCATATCCCATAAGCTCAATTACTTTAAACCATTGTGCAAAATGTAAATTTTGGTCTAAAGCAGTAATGTATAAACATTTTTCAAAATTATATTCTTTTTTTCTATAAAAAGCTGCTGCTATATCCCTTGTAGGATATAATGTACCTCCATCACTTCTTAATATTAAACAAGGTGGCATATTAAATTGTTCTAAATCTACAATTTTAGCTCCTTCACTTTCTACTAAAACATCTTTTTCAAAAAGTTCATCTACAACAGATTGCATTTTATCATTATAAAAACTTTCACCAGCATAAGAATCAAAAGATATATTTAACATTTTATATACTCTTTCAAATTCTTTCATACTAATATCACAAAACCATTTCCAAAGCTCTAATGCTTCTTTATCACCCTCTTGCATTTTTACAAGCCATAATCTAGCTTCATCTTCTAAAGCTGGATTTTTTTCGCTTTCTTCATGGAATTTTACATATATTTTGCTAAGTTCTTTTATATCATCTTTTTCTACTAATTCTTTATTACCCCACTTTTTATAAGCAACTATTAGTTTACCAAATTGTGTACCCCAATCACCTAAATGATTAATACCTACTACATTATAACCTAATTTTTTATATATTTTATAAAGAGAGTTACCTATAACAGTAGAACGAAGGTGTCCTATATGAAAAGGTTTTGCAATATTTGGTGAAGAATAATCTATTACTATAGTTTTATCTTTACCTATTTCACTATTGCCAAAGTTTTCTTTTTCATTTAATACTTTATTTAAAACTTTTTCTACATAATTAGATTTGTTAACATAAAAATTAATATATGCATTAACTACTTGTATATTAGAAATAAAGTCTTTTTTTTCTATTTTTTCTGCTAATTCAGTAGCTATAATATTTGGTGCTTTTTTCATTGTTTTTGCAAGTTTAAAACAAGGAAAAGCAAAATCACCCATATCTGAATTTGGTATTTCAATAAGGTTTAAGATTTCATCTTTTTCTAAATCTATAATGTTACTTATTAACAATGCAATTTGTTCTTTAAAGTCCATTTTGTCCTCCTATTATTCAACAAACACTCTTATAGCATTTGGTATATTTTTTATATTTATTGGTAAATTAGGTCCTTTTTCTCCATCTAAATCTGAATTTAATTCTTCTTTACTTTCAATAGTTATTTCTTTATCTTGGAAAAATAAAACCTTATCATGTTCTAAATATTCTCCTTTTAAATATTTTATTGCAACACTTGGTAAGTTTGTTATACCTACATTTCTAAATCCCACAAAATCAAATACACCATCACTAATGGAAGCTCTAGGTGATAAATTTTTTATACTTCCTGTACCAGATGTATTTAAAACTAAAAATAAATCAAATTTATCTTCTATTGTTTCATTAGAATTAGTTATTTTTAAATTTATAGGTTTTGAAGTATGCATTTCTTGTAAGGCTTTTATATAGTATGCAAATTTTCCTAATGCTTCTTTAAAATTTTTATCTATCTTTTCACTAACATTTGCAAAAAGTCCTGCTGCACAAACATTTATAAAATACATATCATTACAAAGTCCTACATCTACTGGGATAGTTTTATAGTTCTCTATTATTTTACAAACATCTTTAGGCTCTTTAGGTAATTTTAAAAATGTTGCAAAATCATTTGCTGTCCCTGATGGCACAATAGCAATTGGTATATGATTAAGGTTATATTTCATAAGACAATTTATAACTATATTTATAGTACCATCTCCACCAGATACTATAAAAGCATCATAATAGTTTGTAGGTATATCTTTTAAGTTATTTTCTATATCACTATGATTTGTACTTCTAAGCATATGAACTTCATATCCTATTTCTTGAAGTTTTGTAACATATATATCTAACTGAACCTCCCACGACTAAAGTCGCGGAGTTCCTGTTTCATAGAATTTAGCATATTTTAAATATGTCTTACTAATTCTCCACAGGCTATCCCCATAGTTCCTACGGTTCTTACATATATTATTTATACTAACCTTAGTCCTTCTTTTAATATATTTATACTTGCATTTATATCTCTATTGTGATGTGTATTACAACAAGGACAAATCCATTCTCTTATATTTAGATTTTTTACTTCCTTATTTTTATAACCACATTTACTACATAATTGAGAACTTGCAAAAAATTTATCTACTTTTATAACTTTTCTTCCATACCAATTAGCTTT
>CALWDX010000022.1 GCA_944376805.1 uncultured Clostridia bacterium | reverse complement strand
GTAGTTGTATCAGTATTACCTTCATTTATAGTAGCAGTTATACTAGTTTTATTGCCTTTTAAATTTTCATCTAAATTTACAAGTTCTATTTGAACATTTTTAGATAAGTTAGGTTTATCTTTAAATGTTAAAGTACCAACATTTAAAGTACCATTTTCAGTAAGACTAAGTCCATTATCTATAAGTATAGATATAGTATTACCTTTTTGTACTATATTACTATAAGTAAAATTATAACTTGGTGTAAAATTTACATCATTGTTGTTATTTTGGTTAACTATATCTAATTGTAAAGCGTGTATATCTTTAGTTAAACCAGATAAAGTTATACTAGCAACATTATTATTTACATTAATTGTTACGTTAGTATCTTGAGCATAAACATTTGTTATAAAAAGTAAACTTATTAAAATACTAGATAATAATTTCTTTATCACAATAAAAAACTCCTTTTCTTTATTTATCTACCACCATTTTAGGTGGTAGATATTATAAATTTATTAATAGTTAAGATTATTTAAAATCAACTTTAAGATTTTTTTGTTCACCTTGAAGAACTATTTTAGGTAAGCTTTCATCAGTAGGCATAGATATCCAAGTAGTATCACTTGTTCTATAGTTTTTATTTACAGTACCATTTTCATTAAATGATATATTCCACATTTCTGCCATAATTTCTGTTGGCAATTGACTAAGTTTTTCGTGTTCTTCCCCTAAATTGTCTTTTTGTAAATCTGGTACAAATATAAATATACCTTCAGCTGTAGAAGAAGTAATTTTACCATTTTCATCTACTGTATCAAACATAAGTGTATAACCACTAACAGGGCGAGTTTCTATTTCAATATTATCACTTAATGAATTTTGTTTTGGATATTTACCATTAATATAAATATTACTAAATGCAGAGTTACCTCTATATTTACCTACAATAACTAAACTATCTTTAGCTATTGTTTCTTTTGTAGGTTGACCATTATCATCAATACTATCATAAGTATAATCATTAGCTAATCTACCAATACCCATTTCCATAAATTCAACATTATCACCTGGGTAAGATAAAAATTCTATATTATAGTTTGTAAAGTCAAATCCATCTAATCTTAAGCTATTAACATCATAAGCCCAAATTTTATCATCAGTTGAACCTGGTTTATTAAAGTAAGTTAAGTATGCTTTGGATTTATCACTAGCAAAATTATTTTTAGAAAAATCTATTTCCTTAATAAGTGTTTCACCAACTTGAGCAGATACAGGAGAATTTTCACCTGCTATATTACCATATACAGTAACTTTACCATTTTGTAGAACAGGATTATCACCAATAGGTGTAATTTTAACACCAGTAATAGTAGTAGGACTATTAAAGTTTACAGTAACAGTATTATTATCTTTATTAAGGTTATATAAATTTGTATCTATTGTATTGTCATAAGAAATTCTAACTTGATTTTTAATATCTACTTGAGGGCTAACATTACCTAAAATATCTATTGGTTTAACAGCATATTCAAATACCATATTGTTAGCAGAACCTATATAGTCTGTATAAGTATTTGTTGTAGTAAACCCAATAGATTTATATTGATTATCACTAGCACTTTTTCTCAATATTTCATAACCTTGAATATTTTCATCAGATACCCCAGAATTATTAGTTATGTTAATAGTAACTTTTTTAGATTTAGTTTTATCTGTTTCAGTATTAGTATTTTCATCTTCAAGTGTAGCTGTAGCAGTTACTGTAATATTTTTACTACCTTCAAAACTATTATTTAATCTTACTCTTCTAGATTCATCTGTAAGATAATATATAGCTCTTTCTTCTTTTGTTTTTACCATAGTATTTTTTGCACTATCAGATAAAACAACACCCCATCTTGTGAAGAACTCTGTTAAATCTTTTTGAGCAACTTTACTAGCAGCAACAGCAAATTTATCCATACCATTAAATGATTTTACTGTTTCATCTGTTCTATATAATTTATGAACTTGGTTATAGAATTGAGTTGAATCTTTATCATCATAAGCTAAATGAAGTTGCCAATACATAGCAAGATTTACAAATAAATCATTTGGAACACCTTCACCACCAACAGAAACTTTTTTGAAAGCACCTTCATAAGCTCCACCTTCTAATCTTGAAGGTAAAATATTTTTATCACCATCATAAGTTTGGCCTATTAATGAATAAATGTTGTTAGTTACTTCTGCTTTACCAAAAGCGTCCATAACATGACCTATTTCGTGAGCAATACCCCAACCAAAAAGACTATTTGGAGAAGTTTGTCCAGGTGTAACAGGTTTACCAGTCATTAAAGGGGCAACAGATTCATAACCAATACCTATATGATTACCAGAAGCATACATAAATGCATTAGCAAACATTTGCATATAACGAATATTATGTCTAGTTTCTAAACTATCATTTTTATGGTCATCTATACCATAAGTTTTATACATAATACCCATAAGTTCTTCCCAAGCTTGAACATTATCATATAAATTTTGAACTTTATCGCTAGAGCCACTTTTTATACCTTCTAAAACTTTATCAGCTGGTAAAGATAATAATACATTAGGTAAAGCTATTTCTACTTGATTAAGATTTTGATGTTTAAGGTTACCTTGTAAAGTAGGAACATATGCTTCAAGTTCATTTATAAATTGTGTAATTTTTTGTTTAACTTTTTCTTCTGTTATTTCTTTTGAATGTAAATTACTAAGTTCAAGATAAGGAATATCATATCCACCTATAACTTGTAGTTTAATTTCATTTGCTTTAGTACCATTATAAGTAACATATAAAGAGCCACCTCTATCATAATAATTTTGACCAATTTTTGGTATATTAATAACATTTCTACCATTTTGTAATAATATAGGTTCAGCAGATAGTTTATTAGCTTCTTCATAAAATTGAGTTGGAACTAAATAAACTTGTTCACCTTTAGGAATGTCAGCAAATATAGTTACTTTTTCATTAGCACGTCCTACAACACCTAATGGTTGCCAATTATTTATAGCTTTTGAATATTTATTACTATCATTTGTAGGATTAATAGAGAATATATCATCTTTTATAATCCCTAAATTTTCTGTATTGTTATTAACAAGAGAAGTTGCAATATCAAGTTCTTTTAATAAAATATCTTTATCAACAACAAAACCATCTGTTTTATTTACTTCTTCTTTAAGGCTATTTATAGTTTCTATTGTAACATCTTGATTTAACTTTGTTCTTGAAGAATTAGCAAAAAGGTTGGATACTCTATCACCTATATCATTATATTCATAAAATGCAACTTCAGATGCATTCATATTAGTAGGCGAGCCATTCCATTGAATAGGTTGAATAGCAATTTGTTTAACTTTTTCTTGTTTTGGAAAATCAAAAATAAAGAAATCATTTTGTTTATGTTGTTGAACACGATTTGTTATTTTTTTATCAACAGCAACTTGTTTGCCTGGTTGATTTAAATCATCTCCTTCTTTCCAAACTTCTATTGTATATCTATCAAAACTATCTCTATAATTACTATCTAATCTAGGAACCCACACTAAATAGTTCATATCTTTTGGTTCGTTAAATGTAAAAGTAATTTTAGTGCTATCATACCATCTTCTAGCTACCCAACTAGTGTTGAAATCACCATCTACAAACCATTCTGTTTTAAATCCATTTGGATATAAGTCAGGATTATAATATTCTGGTCTTTCTAATTTAACACTTTCTATATTAGTATTTGGTATTTTGTCTAATGTAGGAAGTGTAGGTATAAGAATTTCATCCTTTTTAGGTGTAGCATTTACTAAATTAGAAGGTTCACTTTCACCTATACTATTTACAGATGTTACATATAATGTATATTCAACATCATTTTGTAAATTTGTTAAAATATAACTTGTATCAGTTATATTAGATGCCATTTTTGTATAATTTTGTTCATTTGCAGTTTTTCCATAAATATTATAGCTTGTTGCATTTTCAGTAGCTTTCCAAGATAATGTTATCGATTTATCTTTGGCCACAGCTTCTACAAAATCTGGTTTTAAAGGTTTACTTTCAGGTTTAGGAGTAGCAGATGTTATAGTAGATCTATTACCTTCAACCTCACCATTTGCACCAGCAAAAAGTGTACTTACAGCAAAATAATAAGTCTTTAAATTTTCAAGACTAGATATAGTTATTTTTGTTTCATTTGAAGTTGTAGTTTGTGTTAAATTATCTTTATCTGTTCCATAATATACTTTATAACCAATTGCATTATTTACAGGACTCCAACTTAAATCTACTTTTTCGCTACTAGGAATAGCATTAATTTGTTTTACCTTATTATCTTGAACAATTTCATCACTAATAATGTCACCAATTATTTTAATTTGTTCAACTTCTACATAACCATCTTCAGTAGGTTTAGCACTAATTACTATTTTTTTAACTGGCTTTCTTGCTCCAAGATTAACAACTACTACATTTTCATTGTTGTTTCTTGTCATAGAATATGCAGCAACAGCTGGAGTATCTGAAACAGAAATAACTTGTCCATCTTCATCATATAAGCTAATTTCAGTATTTTCTACACCTGTTGGAATTTTAACTTCAACACTAGACATTTCAACAGTATTTGTAAATTCTAAAGGAATAGAAACATTGTCTTGAGTTTCAGTAGCAGTAAATTTTACACTAGTTGAGTTATTATTAAATAAATCATTAACTTCGCCTTCTACACTTGCTACATTATTTTCTGGAGTATTTGCTATATTATTAAATTCATTAATATCAATTTTATTTGTAATATAAGAAGGAACCATTTCTGTATCTATAATAATTGCATCAGTAGATACTGTCATATTAGAATTAATAATAGCTATATCAGCAATAGTTATTTTACCATCATTATTAAGGTCAATTTCACTATTTTCTGTATTAATATTTTCTTCTAATAAAGTTATATCATTAATATCTACCTTATTATCTTTATTAACATCTCCAAAAAGTAAATTAGATGCTGTACTAATATTTATTCTTTTAGAATATGTAGCTGTACTTAAATCTATAGTTGTTTTTGTATAATTTTTACCTGTTACTTCAAGTTTATAGCCATCTTTGGCATCTAAACCATCTACTTTAAATTTTATAGTTTTTATTTTATTACCATCTTGTATAATTTCAGAAGAAATAGTATAACCTTCTACATTAAAAGGTTTTGTAGGATTTTTTAAAATAGAATTTAAATCTATTTCTATACCTACACCATTACCACTTAAATTGGCTTTTATATATCTAGCTTCTAAATCTTCTTTTGTTTCTGGAAATTTTAAACCTATAGCCGTTTCTATAGATGTTTTATTTATTGTATCATCAGTTTGTATAGTATCAGCAAAAGCTGGTAGCACAGAACTTAATGATAAAGTTGAAGATAAACCCAATGTTAAAAGTTTTTTCTTCATAAAAATACCTCCTAATTAATAATTATTTTCTATTTGTAAAATTTGTCAATTTACAAATATTATTTGTTAAATTATAACATAAAATACAATAAAAATCTACTATGTTTATATAACTTAGTTAAAATTTAATATAATTGTAATATTTTAAGTGGTTATAAGATAGAGTAATATAGAATATAAATATAATAAAGTATATTTAAGAGGTGAAAAATATTGCAAAATAACTATATTTTATTAAATAGAAATAATGAAATATTGTCTTTTTATTATGGAGAAGAAAGAGCTATATATTGTAAAAAATTAGGTTCTAATAACTATCCTATAACTAACAAGATAATACAAAATGTTACAGACTGTTTTACTGTTGACATTGGCCCTAATAAAGAAATTTATATTTTTTGTCAAAATTATAATGGAGATATTATTTTATGTAAATTAGAGGAAGATGGATTTAAAAATAAAGTTTTATTTAAAAATAAAAATGAAACTTTAGAAAATATACTTTTCTATCCAATATTTTTTAAGGGTAATATGAGCCTTATATATAATACTCCAAATCAGTTTTTGGCAATAAAAACATTAGTTGGTGGTAAAAGTTGGACTAATTCTGAAAATATAGATGTTTTGTCTACATTGCCAAATAATTTATTTCATATGCAAAAAATAAATCAAAATAATATTATTATAGCATATCAAAAAAAATATAAAGATATTCAAATAGGGTATAAAGAAATAAATAATGGTAATATATCTGACTTTATACCAATACATAAAACAGGCTATCAAATAGTAGACTATTCATTTATTGCTTTTAAAGGTGCAATACATTATATATATGTAATAAAAAGTCTTTTTTCTAGTCAAGTATTATATAAAAGAAAAGATGAAAATGGTATATCTAGTCAAATAATATTATTTGAAGGACAAAAAATAAAAAGTTGTAACATTAATATATTAAATAATAAATTATATTGTAGTTTTATTGTAAATTCTACATTATATCATTGTCAATCAGAAGATTTTGGAAGGTCTTTTTTAGGAATATCTAAATATAGAAAACCTTTATCACAAGATGTTGTAAAAGCTAAATTTGTATCTAATAATAATTTAGATGGTTATTATTTAAATGAAATTTATATTGATAGTAGAAATCCGCTAAATATATATATGTTACCAGAATTTTTACCAACATTATTTAATAATGAAAAAGAAAGTAATCAAAATAATTACAATGTAAAAGTTAATAATGAAGAAAAGTTTATTACTAATTTAAATTCTCATTTAATGTTTACAAATCAAAATTTTGAAGAAAATACTTCAAATAATAATAGAAAATTTTTAGAACAACTTAAAAATGTAATTCCTTTAGAAAATGATTTTATGTCAAATTTTAATCCTGAACAATTTTCTAACTTTAGTATACCTAAAGAAACTATTACTTATAAAGAAAATAATATTAGCATTAATGAAAATACAGAAAATAATTCTATATTAGAAAATAAAATTAAAATTTTAAATGAACAATTAGTTCAAAAAAATAATCAAATTTTAAAATTAAATAATATTATACAAAGTAAAAATAGTGAAAAAACAGATATAGAAATAAATTTAAGACAAAAATTAAAAAATATGGAAAATGAAAATAAAAATTTATTAGAAAAAATAACTAAATTAGAAAAAGAAATAACAGAAATTAAAAGCCAAAATATAAGTAAACCTATTGAAAGTGAGATAATAATGAGTAATGAAAATGTTGTACTTAACTCTGAAAAGCAAAATGAAGAAATTGAAGAATAATAAAGTATTACTTTATATTTATATTTTTATTATATTTGTTGGTATGAT
>CALWDX010000021.1 GCA_944376805.1 uncultured Clostridia bacterium | reverse complement strand
TTATAACAGTTATATATAAGCAATTTTTACCACCTCCTTTAAATTTGAGTATAAAAAAAGAATATATTTGTAGAAATATATTCTTTAAAACAATATGAATTATCTTATTAATTAAAATTAAAAGTTTCTTCATAAATAATTTTTTTAGTCATACCACCATCAATAATTAAATTAGCACCATTTATAAAGTTGTTTGTTTTTTCACATAGAAATAAACAAGCATTAACAATATCTATTGGTTTTCCAACTCTGCCTGAAGGGTGTTGTTTATGGTCATTATCAGTTAAATTTTCATAGTTTTCAACTTCAATCCAACCAGGACTTATTGCATTTACAGTAATACCTGTATTACTTAATGATATACACAGACTGTTTGTAAGTGAAATAATTCCACCTTTTGAAGCTCCATAAGCATCCCAATTAGCTTCATTTTGATGAAAGCGTGTGGAAGCAATATTTATAATTCTACCATAATCAGCATTTTTATTTTTCTCAATAAATTCTTTACAACATATAAAAGCTCCACGAAGATTAGTATCAATAACTTGGTCAAATTCCTCAATAGTAATTTTATCAATTGACTTATGAAATTTACTAATAGCTCCATTATTTATTAAAATATGAATTACACCAAATTGATTTTTAATTGTTTCAAAACATTTATGTATTTCATCTTCATTTTTTAAATCTACATGAAAATAATGTATATTACTTCTAGAAAAGTCTTGCTTTATAATATCAAGAACAAAAACTTCATAACCTTTATCTGCAAATCCTTTTGCTAAAAATTTACCAATACCAGATGCACCACCAGTAATTACTACTCTTTCCATTAAAATAATCAACTCCTAAAAATTTCAAATATTTTCTTGTATAATAATTATATCAATTTTTATCTTTTAGTCAATATTTTTCATTTTTTCTATTTCTAAAAATTCTTTTTTTATTTGTTTTAAATTTATTACCAAAATATTTATTAGCCTCTGTTTATAATCTTAAAAGCTCCTGCCACAAATGATTATGATTTTGTCTTAAATGTAAAAGCTATGACTTTTTAGAATTAGGACAAAAAAAGCAACAACTTCTGTTTGTAAATTCATAAATAGGGCTTAATAAATTATATTTTTTACATAAATTTAAGGCCTATTTTTCTAAGTGTATTAGTTAATAGTAATTTTTTTAGTACAATTATAATAAAATGTAAAAAAATAATAATTAGGAGTGTTAAAATTATGGATATAGAAAAGTTAAAAGAAATTGATATTGATGAACTTGTAGATATAAGAGATGTAAAAATAAATATGAAATTATCAAAAGAAGAAAGAATGCTTGATTATATAAAACAAATAAAAAATCCCTATTGTTATAAATATAAAAATCATAAGGTTATAGTTACATTTAATAATGATACATCTTTAACTTTAAAAGATTGTTTAGAAGAATATTTAAACAAATACTAGATTCAAGAATGAAATTGTGTTAAAATGATAAAAAAATAAGAACGATTAAACTTCTTGATACTCTAGGTATTTTAATTGGAATAAAATATTTTAGGAGTGTTGGAGAAATGAAAACATTTAAAGTTGTAATGTATTTAAAACTTTCAAAAGAAGAATATAAAGATTTTAGTTTAGCATACAATGAAAAAATACAAGAAATTAAAGACTTAATACATAATTTTGAAGTAGAGCTTGAAACTATAAAAAGTGGAATAAGTGATAAACAATTATGGTTAGAATATTTTAAAGCAAATAAAAATATAAAAAGTTTAAATAGAGAATTAGTTGTAAATTTAATTGATTATATAAAAGTATATAATAATAAAACAATAGAAATTAATTTTAAATATGATAATGATTATAAAAATTTATTGTCATATTTAGAAAATATAGATGATTTAGAGGTAGTTTGTAATGGCTAGAAAAAGTAGAAAAAATATACAAACATCTAAAATTACAACTAATAAAAAAACTTATTCTGTTGGTGCTTATGTTAGATTATCAAATTTTGATAATAATAAAAAAGATAGTGATACATTAGAAAATCAAAAAAATATAATTTTAAATTATTTAAAAGATAAAGAAGAATTTAAACTATTTGAAATTTATGAAGATAATAATTATACTGGAACAAACTTTAATAGAGAGGGTTTTGAAACCCTTTTAGAAGATGTTAGAAAAGGTAAAGTAAATTGTATAATAGTTAAAGACTTATCTAGGTTTGGTAGAAATTATATAGAGTGTGGAAATTACCTTGAAAAGATTTTTCCATACATAAATGTAAGATTTATAGCTATAAATGATAATTATGATAGTAATAATGAAAATGCTAGTGAAATATTATTAATGCACCTTAAAAATATAGTAAATGAACTATATGTTAAAGATATATCAAAAAAAATAAATATAGTTTTAAAAGAAAAACAAAAAAATGGAGAATTTATAGGAGCTTGGGCAAGTTATGGATATTTAAAAGACCCTAATAATAAAAATAAAATAATTGTTAATGAAGAAACTGCTCCTATTGTTAAATATATATTTGAATTAAGGTTACAGGGATATAGTTATGATAAAATAGCTATTAAACTAAATGAAGAAAATATTTTGTCCCCATATGCTTATCTTTATAAAATAGGAATTTTACAAAATGAAAAAAATAAAAATATAAAATGGACGAATATATCAGTTAAAAATATTTTACATAATCAAGTATATACTGGGGATATGGTGCAAGGTAGAAAAATAAGTGATTTATGTAAAAATCAAAAAGAAATGTTATTACCAAAAGATAAATGGATAATTGTTGAGAATACACACGAGCCTATAATATGTAAAGAAATATTTAATAAAGTACAAGAAATTAATAATAATGCTAAAAATATATATTTACAAAATAATGAAAATAAACTTATAAATAATAAAACTGAAAATATTTTTAAAGGCTTAATAAAATGTGGTTCTTGTAATAAAAATTTAGTTAGAAGAGAACGAAGTAGAAAAAATAAAAAAAGTATTTATGTATTTAGATTTTTTGAATGTCATTATAACAAAGAAAAAAATTGTAATTTTAAAGCTATAAATGAAGATTTAGTAAAAGAAATTATCTTTGAAGAAATAAAAAAACAAATAAAATTAGCAGTTAAATTAGAAAGTATACTTAATAAAAATAAAAAAATTGTAAATTTAGAAGAAAATAAATTAAATAATTTAATACAAAATATAGATGCAAAATTATTTAAAATTAAAAATTTTTATAAAGTAATTTATGAAGATTATACAACAGGTTTATTAGATGAAGAGGATTACTTATTTACTAAAAATAGTTACTTAGAAAAAGAAAATGAATTAAATAAAGCTAAAGACGAATTAGTAAGTAAATTATTAAATTTACAAAATAATCTAATTAATGAAAATAAATATTTAAAAGAGTTTTTAAAATTTAAAAATATTAAAATTTTAACAAAACATTTATTAAGACTTTTAGTAAAAGAAATTATTATATATAAAGATAAAACTATACAAATAACTTTCAATTATTTAGATGAATACAATATGCTATTAAATGAAATGGAGAAAGTTTTTAACTATGTCATATAAAATAGCTATGTATACAAGATTATCAAAAGAAGATAAAAAACAAGTAAAAATTGAAAGTGAAAGTATAGTAAATCAAAAAAATTTAATAAAAAACTTTATAAATAATAATGATGAATTAATTGGTAGTGAAGTAGTTTCTTATAGTGATGACGGATATGTAGGTAGTAATTTTGAACGTCCAGCAATAAAACAATTATTAGAAGATGCTAGAAAGGGGAAAATAGACTGCATAATAGTAAAAGATTTATCTAGGTTTGGTAGAAATTACATAGAAGTAAACAATTATTTAGATAAAGTATTTCCATTTTTAAATGTAAGATTTATAGCTATAAATGATAACTATGATAGTAAAAATAATAAATATTCTACAACAGATTTAGATGTATCATTTAAGAATATATTATATAGTTATTATAGTAAAGATTTATCATTAAAAGTAAAAACAGGACTAGAGATAAGGGCTAAGCAGGGGAATTATATATCATCTTATGCACCATTTGGATATAAGAAAAATAATGAAACTAAAAGACTTGAAATAGATGAAGAAACTGCTCCTATTGTAAAAATGATATTTGATTTAGCATTAAAAAATAATAATTATTCAGAAATATGTAAAGTTTTGAATGATATGAAAATACCTACTAAAAGTGAATTTAAAGTTAAAAATGATATAAGAAAAGAATATACTAAAAAAATGTCAAATAAAATTTGGAAACGAAATGACGTAAGAATAATACTAAATAATGAAGTTTATATTGGTAATACAATAACATTTAAACAAAAAAGATTAAAATGTGGAAGTAGTAAAATAATTAAAAATAATGATGTATTAATAGTAGAAAATACACATGAGCCTATAATATCAAAAGAAATTTTTCAAAGAATAAAACCTAAAATTAGATTAAGAAATCCTAATATGACCCCAAAAAATATATTTGCTTATAAATTAAAATGTGGACATTGTGGATATTCACTAAAATATATATATCTATATAAAGATAAAAATGTAATAGATAAAAAATATTACTGTTTTAGCAGTAAAGAAACTGATAGTATTTACTGTGATAGTATAAAGTTATTAGAAAGGGAATTAAAACAAATAATTTTTGAAAGTTTAAAAAAGGAAATATTATTATACTTGGAAGAAAACAATAAAATAAAAGATAAAAATAAGATAAATAATGAAATAAAAAAATTAGAAAAAAATTATAAAGATTTAATTTCAAGTAGAAGATTATTGTATGAAGATTACATAAGTGAAAAAATAACTAAAGAAGATTATTTAAAAATAAAAAAAGAAAAAGAAGTGCTAATAAATGAAATAAAAGATAAAATAGAAGTATTAAATAATAAATCTTTAGAAGATGAAGAGATACAAGAAGAAATACAAATTTTTAAAAAATATTTAAAAGAAGAAAAATTAAATAAAGGTATGTTAGATATTTTTGTAAATAAAATTTATATCTATGATGAAAATAAAATAAAAATAGAATGGAAATTTAAAAAATATTAAATTTTTTTAAACTATATATTGACAGTAATAGATGATAGGTTTTGGGTTAGAATTTTTAATAGACCAGGTATAAAAGAATATTACATATATATAAATGGAGAAAAGTTTGAAGTAAGTAAAGAGGTATATAAATAATATTATAAATCTAAATAGTTTGAAAGATATTTTATGTATACAAAAAAACAAGGAAAAGTTATTATAAGTAATGAAGCAATAAAATTTAAAAATACTAAAAAAATTAAAATAAATTATTTAAATTATAGATAAAGTATAAACAGATTATAATTTACTAATTTAGACAACAAAAGTTTTTATAATTGATATAATAGGTATTTTTTATTATTAGGTAAATTATAATTGTATTTAAAATATTAATAAATAGGTATAAATGTTTAGTTTTGATAATAAATATTATAAAAAAATATTTTAAAGGTGGGTTTTTATGTTTAAAAATATTTTTATATTTAGTATTTATATATTATCAATAATAATATTTATACCTAGTTTTACTGTTTATTTTTTTAATAATAATGAAAAAGTATCTAATATTGAAAATAATAATTCTTTAGAAGTTGTTGACAATATTGAAATGTTACAAAATGAAAAATTTTCTGAAAATAATGAAAAAAAAGAAAATATTACAAATAATGCAAATAAAAATATACCATTTGAAGATTATATAGTAGGAGTTGTAGGAGCAGAAATGCCTATTAGTTTTGAAGAAGAAGCACTTAAAGCACAAGCAGTTGCAGCTAGAACATATGCTTATAAAAGAATAGATGATGTAAATAAACCAGTTGAACATAAAAATATTGGACAAGCTTATAACAGTATAGATGAAATGAAAAGTAAATGGGGAAATAATTTTGATACATATTATAATAAAGTTAAAAATGCTGTTTATGATACACAAGGAATAATTATGATGTATGATAATGAACCTATTGAAGCAGTCTTCCATTCAACAAGTGATAATGCTATAATAAACCATAATTAAAAACCTGATAAACAATGGATTTAATTATGGCTTATTTTTTTACTATAATAAAAAAGACTTAATTAAAGAAATATATTATATGTTAATTTTAATTAAGTCTTTTTTCATATAGTATAAAACATTATTATTATAAATGATAAGAAAGGTAGGATAAAAATGAACTCAATACAATTAATAGGTAGGTTAACAAAAGACCCTCAAGTAAGCAGTATAAATGTAAATGGTGCTTCTAAAAAAGTTGCTAAATATATTTTAGCAGTAGAAAGAAAGTCTAGTGATGGTGTAGATTATATACCTTGTTCAGTAATTGATAAGGGTGCTAATTGGGCTGAAAATAATATTAAGAAGGGTACTAGGATAGGTGTTGTAGGTTCTTTAAGAATAAATTTATATGAAAAAAATGGCTTTACAGTATATAAACCAGAAATAATAGTTAGTGAACAATATTTTGCTTAAAAAAATAATATAAAAGGAGATGAAGTTTATGGAACAAATAGTTGTAAAAAAAGATTTAATAAAAATAACAAATGATTTTATTTTAGGTGTAATCTTAAATGAAATTGTAGAAATAGCTAATGAGTTTAGAAAAGAATTTATAGAAAATAAATGGCATTGTCCAGAATTTTTTGAAATGGATTTACTTAAAATAGATAGTGATAATATGCTTAATACATCAAAATCAAGTATGAGAAGATACATAAAAAAATTAGAAAATTTAGGTTTTATATCAATAGATAAACTTGAGAAAAAACATAAATATAGAGTTAATTTTGATACTATAAATAAAGCTTTAGAAAAAATAGGTGGTGAACTTGTAGTTAAAGCTAAAAAATTAGAAGATTATAATAAAATAGTTAGTGCTGATATTAATACAATTAATAATAAAAATACAAAAAATACAGGTATTATTAAAGGTATATTAGAAAAAACAAAAGATAAATCTTCAAATATAGAAGATGAAGTAGTTAAAATAGAAGAAGAAAAAGATGAAGTATCCGAAATGGCTGAACAATTAAAGTGTCGTTTAGAATACCATATTATAGATGAAATGCGTAGTAATACTGATGGAAAATCAAAATACTTTGTAAGTATGTTTGATAGTATATATACTATTATGTTAGAAGTACTAACGACAAATAGTAAATATATAAATATTAACAAACAAGAAAGACATATGTCAGTTGTTAAAAGTGTATTTTCAAAAATAACATTTTTAGATATACAAGATATAATATATTCAATGCAAAAAGTAAATACCAAAATAACAAATTTTAGAAGTTATATTATAACATCTATTTATAATCAATATGTAGAAAAGGACTTTAGACTTCAAAACTCACTTTATAGAAATGAAGGTATTAATTTAGTATAGTTAAAAAGTTTTTAACATAAAAAATTAATATTATTGATAAAATGTTAATAAAATGTGGAAAAAATGTTGATAACTAATATTGGTTCAAAATGAACTCATTATTTATATATTTTTTTACAAAATTTGTTTCAAAATAAAATTTATAAATTCAATTTGAATTTAAGATGTAACATTAATTATATATAAAAATTAATATATATCTAAATATTATTATATACAAAAAATATATATAAAATTTATTATATATTTAATTATTATTATATATAAAAAATATATTTAATAAATTTTTATATCTGATTGTTATTATATATCTAGTAAGTCTTATATATGTCAAATCATAGACAGAAAGGAAATGACAATGAATTTAAGCAAAATAGATATAATTATTTTAAAAGATTTACATACTAAAAATAAAAATAGTTTTTTAAAATCTGCAAGTTTACAAGAATTAATAGCTTATAAAAGTAATATATTAAAGCCAAATTCATTATACAAAAGAATTATACAACTAAAAAAACAAGGATTATTACAAGAAGGTGCTAAAGATGGTAAGATGAAAAGTTATTATATAACAGATTTAGGCATTGAAGTTGTTAATAAATTTTAAAACAAAAAAAGAAAAATAAAAAATAAAGGAGAATTTTTATGAGAGAAAAATTAGGTTTTATAGCAGTTGGACAAGCTGGTGGAAATATAGGTAAACTATTAAAATCAAATGGATTTGATGTAGTATTTATTAATTCTAGTAAAGGGGATTTAGATACATTAAATGTTGATGAAGATAAAAAATACCATATAGCAGATGGATTAGGATGTGCTAAAGATAGAGAAACAGCAAAAGAAATTGCTAAAAATGATTTTAATAATATAAATGACTTTATACAAAAAGGATTAAAAAATAAAGATTTATATTATATGATATTTTCAAGTGGTGGAGGTACTGGTAGTGGTATAAGTCCAACATTAGCTAAAATCTACACAAAAGCTTTAAATAAAGATGTTGGTATAATAACTGTACTTCCAAGTGAAAAAGACACACTACAAGCTCAAATAAATTGTTATGAATGTTTAAAAGAACTAACAGAAATAGAAAATTTAAGTGGATGTTTTATGTTAGATAATAATCAAAAAAATGATATAGAACATATAAATCAAAAGTTTGTAAGAGTATTTAATAAAGTATTTGATTATAAGAAATATGAAACTACTAAAGGAAATATTGATGAAGCTGAAATATTAAAACTTTTAAAAACAAATGGTATGATAAATATAGTAACTTGTAAAAATGATGAAAGTACAAAAAAGTTAATAGATGAGATAAATAATAGTATTTTTGCACCTATTGAGAAAGATGGCAAAATAAAATATTTAGGATTATCTAGGGGTATAAACTTTGATGATAAGATGTTTAAGAATGAAATAGGACTATATTTAGATAAATTTGAAAATATAAATAAAGAGTATACTTTAGCTATTTTAAGTGGTTTAACAATGCCTTTTAAAAGAATACAAAATATAAAAGATAAAATAACAGCAGAAAAGGAAACTATAATAAATCTAAATAAAGTAACTGAAAATAAACTAGAAGATATAAGTTTTTTAGATGAATTGACAAAGCCAAAAGATACAAAAGTAAAGGAAAATATGACAGCAGATGAAATACTTGCAAACTTTTTTTAAAAGTAATTTAGATGAAATATACTTAATGTTACAAATAATATTATTAGCTATATTTATAAATATTGTTTGCTTTAAACTTATAATTTCATTATATCAATAAATTTGGAGTGAATATATGAAAAAAGAGTATATAAAAGTAACTGAAGAAAAATTAAGACAATATTTTCGAGATGAAAAAAATATAAAAATAATGAGAGAAAATATTTTAGTGCTAGAAGATAAAAAAGCTAATTTAGAAGATAAGATAAAAAGCCTTAATTTAAATTTTGATATTAATATTAAAGCTAATGTTATAAATGGTGAAATAAGTAGTACACCTAATAAAAATAGTTATTTTGAAAAAAGTATTATAAAACAAATAGAAGAAATAGAAAATTTAATTCAAAATTTAGATGAAGATATAAAAAGACAAAAAAATGAAATTTTAAAACTAGAAATAAAAAATGCCAAAATACAAAATGTTATAAATACATTAAATAATAACTCATTTGAACTATTAAAAAGTAAATATAATAAAAATACAACAGAAATAGAAATAGCAGAAAAATTAAATATTTCTGTATCCCAATATCATAGAAATAAAAAATATATTTTAAATAATATTTACAATATGCTTTTAATGTATGGAGAAGTATAGGAGGGATATATGAACGAAGAATATATTATAGAGTTTATAGAAAATAAGTTTTTAGATGTAAAAAGATATATAGATGACTGTTTTGAAGAACAAAGCAAAAATAATAGAGAATTTTTTGATAATATTCTTGAATTAGTTAAAATTAGTATAAATAAAAGCAATAAAGAAAATAATGAAAAAATATTTGAGTTAATAAGTAGATTAGAAGCTAATACAAATACAAGTGATATATTATATAAAAAAATGATTAATGAATTAAAGAATATTGATAACTTGTATAGTATAGTTAAAGATGAAGAAATAGAAGAAAATAAAGTATTATATACTAACGTTTTAAAAGGTGTAAAACAATTTAGCTTACAATTATTAATAACTTTATTTATTTTATTAGTTATTATAGGTGCATTTAGTTTAGTAAAATTTATATTATAAGGAGAGCTTACTATGAAAAAATATAAAATAGAAAATGGTATAAAATATGAACTAGAAGAAAATGAAATGTATTATCCAATATTAGAAATAGAACCATTAAAAGTTGGTAAATATGGTAGGTTAGCTATGGAGCATATGAAAAATACTCAAAGCTCAAAATATGATATGTTAGGAATATTAGGAGAATTACCTAAAATATTTAATGGTTTAGATGAAAGAGTACATAATATGATAGATAAAATAATGGATAAAAAACTTAAAGAAGAACCTATACAAGATAATTGGAATGTATTAGAAATAGAAGCACATAAAAAAATGCTTTATAGAGAAGCAGAAGAAATGGTTTTAAATGAATTAGTATATATAAATCATTTTCAAAATGTTAATATGACAGAAATTTTAAAAGAAAATTGAAATTATATTTTTATATATTATTAATATATTGAGTTTTAATTTTTTTTATGATATTATAAATTTTATAAAAGTTTAAAGGGGATTTATATATGGATAAAAATATAATTATAAATGGAAACTGTATTGAAGAATTATCTAAAATGAAAGAAAATAGTGTAGATTTAATTTTTGCAGACCCACCATATTGGATGAGAACTGAAGGAAAATTAACTAGAGTAGAAGGTACAGAATTTGATGGTTGTGATGATGATTGGGATAAATTTTCTTCACTTGAAGAATATGAACAATTTACATATCAATGGTTAAATGGGTGTAAACGAGTTTTAAAACAAAATGGTTCTATATGGGTTATAGGAAGTATGCAATGTATATATACAATAGGTGCAATTATGCAAAAACTTGGATTTTGGATAATTAATGATATAATATGGCATAAAAAAAATCCTACTCCTAATTTTAAGGGTACAAGGTTAAATAATAGTCACGAAACAATGATTTGGGCAACGAAAACCCCTAATTCAAAGTATACATTTAATTATAAAACAGCAAAAGAATTAAATTTGGATACAGTATCAATAGATGATTATAATTCAGGAATAAGAAAACAGATGGGATCAGTATGGAAATTTTCAGTATGTTCAGGAAATGAACGTTTAAAAAATGATAATGGAGAAAAATTACACAATACCCAAAAGCCACAAGAATTACTAGAAAGAATTATTGCTATATCATCTAATAAAAATGACTTAGTATTAGATCCTTTTGGAGGTACAATGACTACAGGTGCTGCTGCAAAAAAACTTGGAAGAAATTATATAATGATAGAAAAATCAGAAGAATATTGTTATTATGGCAAAATAAGGTTGTCAAGTGTAGTATTTGAAAATAATCAAATTGCTAGTGCAACATTTGATGAAAAACCATTAAAAGTAACTCTTAAAGAAATGATTTTAGATAAATATTTAATAGAAGGGGAATGGTTTTATTTAAAAGATGGAAATAAAGTAGCTACATTGTGTAAAGATGGCAAACTAAATTATAATAATGATATAATAGATATCCATTCTTGTGCTGCACTTGCTAAAAAAACAAAAGCAACTAGATTAAATGGCTTCGATTATTGGTATGTTAAAAGAAATGATGAATTAGTATCAATAGATAATATAAGAGAAAATTATAGAGCTTATAAAATAGCAAAATAAATATTTTATAAATTAGTTATAGAAAAAGTATAAATAGAATAATTAATTAACTTTTTCTATAACTATAATTTTTTAATCTAAATATCATTTAATAAAATTTGATTAGTAGAGAAAAGTTCTTTTCTTAATTGTATATATTCATCTTTATTAGATATAAGCTTTTTATATAAATTTGGTTCATTAGATTTTAATTTTATTAAAGCATTATTTATTTCAGAACTTGTATTAAAATCAGGAATAAGAAGTACTTCATTACTACGTTCTTCCTTATTTTGAGACAAATAAGTACATATCTCAATCCAAATCTCTTCTCGATTAAATAATTCTGTAAAAAGTTGTTTTCCATAAAATATATTTAATGAAATATTTTCTGAGTTATCATTTAATGTTTGTTCTAAATAATATTTTTTATTTTTACTAAGGCTATCATCAATAAACCACATAGAAGCACTAATATTATAAGTGTTATATGTTTTTTTTAGTAACATATATTTTTTTTGAAAATTTTGATATTGTCCTCTTTTTTTAGTGCTATCGTGATCATCTCTTATTTTTTGTTCTATTAAAAATATAGTGTTATTTTTTTTGAAGATTTGGTCTGCGTTTAAATTATTACCTTCTTCATCTTGTCCAATATTTTTATTAAGATTTTCATAACCCATAAATTCTATGTATTTAGTAATAATATCTTCCATAAAATCTCCAAATTTGATTTCTCTACTTTGGGTAACATTTTGCATAAGTTTTGTTTTAGCATTACTAATACGAAATATACCTGTATACCTATTAGGATTTTTAATGATAGTTTTTAATAATTCATAATAAAATTCATCATCAGATTTAATCTTATTATTTAAAATTTGTACAAACTCATTGTACGATAGTTGCATATTTTCACATCCTTTTTATTATTAGTTACAATACAAACAATATATATTTTTTTAATAAATTATATATTATCATATAAATATATATAATATATAGATAAATGTATTGAATGTTATTTTACAATAAATAGTATCATTATTCAATACTTTTTTATATTAAATACATATGTTATATGAAAAAAGTTATAAAGTAAATAATATGATAATATGTATGTTGAAATTTAGGTTATTGGGAGAAAAAGAAAAAATAACAGCCGATTGTTTGCAAAACTTTGGCTGTTATTTTAAATAACACATAATCAAGTAGTAGGCTAATACTAAGATTAGCTTTTTATTAATTAGATTATAGCATAGAAAATAAAAAAAGTCAAAATATTTGTTTTACTTATGTTAAAAAATATAAAAATTAGGTAATAATTTATAAAAAGTATGATATTTAAAGGGTTAGAGCTTATTCTTTTGTTTTAGAAAATAGTTAAAAAGATAAAAAAATAACTTGATTTTCATAAAAATGTATGATAAAATTTTAAAAACTAAGTCTTATGAAAATATAAGTTTTAGACTAAAATTAAAGATTTTTTATAAAAAACGGGTCTGAAAAGATGTTCCATTAAAACAAGGATTGAGACTAAGTGAATTTTCTTAAATTTTGTTGTAGGTTCATCTCCATAGTCTGAAAAGACATTCCACAAAAACAAGGATTTATTTAAGGTATGTTAGCATACCTTTTATTTTTATGTAAAAATTAATATTTAAGATTAAAATAGATTGTGTAGTAATTTAGGTTATTGGAGAAAAAAGACAAAAAATAATTGAAAGAAAAGAAAAATTGTGATACAATGTGAAAATAGTTAATCTTAGTAAAAGGGTTGTTAAGCCTATTAGCCTACTAACTCCTAAAGGGTTAGGAGGTGATGTTATGACTACATATGAAACTATAATGATAATAATAAGTTTATTAAATT
>CALWDX010000020.1 GCA_944376805.1 uncultured Clostridia bacterium | reverse complement strand
CATATATTATTTAAAAAAACTTATAAATACCTTTATAATTATAATACTTGATAAAAATAAATTATATATGTTAATATAGAAATATATTTAAAATCAAGTAAAATGAGGTGATAGTAGTGGAAAAAGCATATAAGTTTAGAATATATCCAAATAAAAAACAAGAAGAATTAATTAATAAAACTTTTGGTTGTTGTAGATTTGTATATAATAAATATCTTGCTAAAAAAATAGAAATTTATAAAAATAGTAAAGAAACGTTTACTTATAAGCAATGTAGCTCAGATTTAACTAATTTAAAAAAAGAGTTAGAATGGCTAAAAGAAGTAGATAAATTTTCACTACAAAACTCATTAAAAGATTTAGAAAATGCATATAAAAAATTCTTTAAAGAAAAGACAGGGTTTCCTAAATTTAAATCTAAGAAAACTAATAAGTTTTCATACAAAACTAATTTTACAAATGGAAATATACAATATTATGATAAATATATAAAATTGCCTAAATTAGGTATGGTTAAAATAAGAGATAAACAAATACCTAAAGGTAGAATAATTAATGCTACAATATCAAAAGAACCAAGTGGGAAATATTATGTATCATTATGTTGTACAAATATAGATATTAAACCATTAGAAAATACAAATAGTTTTGTAGGATTAGATTTAGGTATAAAAGAATTTTGTATATCAAGTGATGGGGAATTTATAGAAAATCCTAAATATTTAAATAAATCATTAAATAAACTTGTTAAGCTACAAAGAAAACTATCAAGAAAAACAATTGTTAGTTCAAATAGGAACAAAGCAAGGTTAAAAGTAGCAAAACTTCAAGAATATATAGCTAATCAAAGAAAGGATTTTTTACAAAAATTATCTACTAAACTAATTAAAGAAAATGATATTATTTGCCTAGAAAATTTACAAATTAAAAATATGATTAAAAATAATAAATTATCTAAAGCTATTGCAGATGTATCGTGGGCAAAATTTATAAGAATGTTAGAATATAAAGCTAATTGGTATGGAAGAAAAGTTATAAAAGTAGATAAATTTTTTGCAAGTTCTCAATTATGTAGTGAATGTGGTTATAAAAATAAGGAAGTAAAAAACTTAAATATAAGGGAATGGGCTTGTCCTAATTGTAATACACATCACGATAGAGATATAAATGCAAGTATAAATATATTAAAAGAAGGATTAAAATTAGTATAAATAATATATGTAAGAACCATAGGAACTATAGGGATAGCCTGTGGAGAATTAGTAAGACATATTTAAAATATGCTAAATTCTATGAAACAGGAACCCCACGACTAAAGTCGTGGGAGGTTCAGATTAGTAGATTTACATTTTTAATAAATAGCACTGTAAATGGAGATTATATAAATTCTATTTTTAAAGAAAACGATATTCAATTAGAAATGTATGGAAATAATCATATAATAGCTATATCTACAATATGTGATACTTTTGATAAATTATTATACTTTAAAGACACTATTATAAAAATTGATAATAAATTAGAAAATGAAACTTTAAACTATATAAATACAAAGAATAATAATATTATCAAACCTAATATTTTACCTAGAGATGCTTTTTATAGTGAAAAAGTTTTAATACAATTAAATTTAAGTTTAAATAAAATTTGTGGTGATTTTATAACACCTTATCCTCCAGGGATACCTATATTGACACCTGGCGAAATTATAACACAAGATATTATAAATAAAATTAATGAATATCTTAAAAATAATATTAACATTATAGGTATTAATGAAAATAATGAAATTTCTGTAATTGAAATGCTGTAGATAAATCTACAGCATTTTTTATACTACATATTACTTGGTAATATTTCTATCCAATAACCATCTGGATCATTTATAAAGTAAATTCCCATAGCATCATTAATATAACAAACACAATCCATTTCTTTATGTTTTTTTAATGCTTCTTCATAATTATCTGTATGTAATGCTAAATGAAATTCATTATCACCTAAATTATAAGGTTCTTTTCTATCCCTAAGCCAAGTTAACTCTAAAAAATGGCTTGTTTGACTATCCCCTAAATAAACTATTATAAAACTTCCATCTTCTGCTTCTATTCTTTTAGTTTCTTTTAAGTTTAAAGCATCATTATAAAATTTTAAACTTTTTTCTAAATCTAAAACATTAATATTATTATGATAAAATTTAAAATTCATTTTATTACCTCCTAAATATTTGATTTTTTTACAATTTTTAATAATGGTTTATAAATTAAATAAATTAAAAATCCATTTATTATACCTTTTATTATATTAAAAGGTGTTACTAATGTAAATAGCAATTTCATAGTTTCTTTTAAAGAAATACCAAGATAAATAGGGGTTAAAATAACATTAAATATAAACATATTAATGCTCATAAATATAGTACCTAAAATTATACCTTTAACAATTTTTGGTATTTTGTTACAAAAAACTGTTTCTGTTTTATTATAGAAATAACATATTGGTATTATATATGATACACTTGAAATAAAATTCATTAAAAATCCTATTATACCTGAATCACTAATAGTTATCATTTCAATTATAGATACAACAAAACATATAATTATACCAGAAACTCCTCCTAAATACATAGCACCAATAGCAATAATAACGTCTTTTATTTCATAAGATAAAAATTGAACTGGTACTTTAAATACAAGAATTGTTAAATAGGCAATACAACTTATAAGTGCTATTGTTGTTAATTTTTTTACAGACATAATAATTTCCTCCTAATTTTGTAAAAATTTTAAAATTATAAATTAATAATTAAAAAAACCTAAAAGATAAAAATATCCTTTAGGTTAAATATTATATATAAATAGCAATACATAAATGTAGTATAATTAATAATTATGTACTACATTTACATATTTTTATATAAAATATCCTTTCTCATCCAGACTATAACTGTCGGTTTTGGAATTTCACCAAATCATGCTAAAAGCTCGTGGACTGTAACCACCGATAGGGACTTTCACCCTTCCCCAAGGATAACATATTAAATTTTATTTTTACTATATTTAATAACTTATTATCATTAAAAATATAGGTAAAATCATCATTATAACTATTATAGAAATAAAAATCATATTAGCTATTCTATAACTATAATTAAATATATTTATTTTATGAGCTAATTTATATTTTGCTAATAACTTTATTATTGGCTTATATAATATACAAATACAAAATGTATTAAATAAATTTTTAAAGAAGTTAAATGGTATTACAAATTCTATTATTAAATTTATTACTTCTATTTTTGAGTATTCCATGCTAGTAAGTATAACATAATTATAAAATATCATAATAAAAGTTGATATTATAGTTGATATTAATCCACCTATTATTACCATTTTAAAACAAGGCTTTTTACTGTATATATAAGAAAGTAAACAAACAAAAAGTAATGTTGAACATAAATTCATAATAAACCCTTGTATTCCAAAAAAAGAAACCATAATAAGTTCTAAACTAATAACAATTACTGTTAAAATAAAGGCAGAAGGTGTGCCTAAAATAATGCCAAATAAACCTAAAAATATATCTTTAGCATCATATTCAAAAAAAGGCTCTATAGGAACTCTAAATACTATACTTATTAATAATGTTATTAGTAAAAATATATAAAATAATTTAGTTCTATTATTCAACTAATCACCTCAATATATATTATATATTATTGATATATTATATTATATAATATATATTGATACATTACAACTATATATTTAATACTGTAACTTTAGGTCTAGACATAGCTTCTATAGAATATTTTACACCTTGAACACCTATACCAGATGCTTTCACACCTAAAAATGGAAAACTATCTGGTCCTCTTTCTGTTTTATTATTTATTTGAACAGTACCAACTTCTAATTTATCTGCTATATTAAGAGCTTTATTTATATCTTTTGTAAATACTGAACTTTGTAAACCATATTCAGATTTATTTGCTATTTCTATTGCCTCTTCATAAGATTTTACTTTTATAATAGGTAAAACTGGTCCAAAAGGTTCTTCCCAAGCTACATTCATATCTAAAGTAACATCTTTTATAAGTGTAGGATAAATTAAATTACCCTCTCTTTTATCACCATAAAGAACTGTTGCTCCTTTTTCTTTAGCATCATTTATAAGTCCCATAACAAAATCTGCTGATTTTTCATTTATTAAAGGTACTACATCAAAATTATCATTTAAAGGATTTCCTACTGTTACATTTTTAATTTTTTCTAAAAGTTTTTCTACTAATATGTCGTGTACTTCTTCCATAACAAGAACTCTTTTAATGGCAGTACATCTTTGTCCAGAATAAGAAAAAGCTCCACCTATAATTTGACTTGCTGTATGTTCTAAATCTGCATCTTCTAAAACTATACCAGCATCTTTTCCTCCAAGCTCTAATATAACAGGTATCATACCACATTTACTAGTTATTCTTTTACCTATATCTGTACTACCAGTAAAGTTTATAAAGTCAATATTTTTATGTGATACAATATAATCACCTATTTCACTACCTTTACCTGTTACTGTCTGTATAACACCTTTAGGCACTCCTGCTTCTTCAAATACTCTTACTAAATGTAATCCACATATACTTCCTTGTGTAGAAGGTTTTAAAACAACAGAGTTACCAATAGCAATAGCTGGTGCTATTTTAGATGCTGCAAGATTTATAGGATAATTAAAAGGTGATATAGCAAGTACAACTCCTAAAGGTTCTCTTTTTATAATACCAGTTTTTTTAGGACTACCACCATAAAAGCCATCACCAACTAAACATTCACTTGTCATAGTTCTAACAGTATCTGCTGTATATCTTATAAAATCAGCTGTTCTTAAAACTTCAGATTTACAGCTTTTTCTATCTTTACCTATTTCGTGTATCATACTTTCTACAAATACACCAACATTTTTTTCTAATATTTCTGCAACTTTATATAAAAGATTAGCTCTTTCATCTATGGAAGTTTCTCTCCATTTTTTTTGAGCAACTTTTGCATTATCTAAAACAATATCTACCTCTTTTTGACTCATAGCAGGTACAAAGCCAACAGTAGAATTATCTAAAACAGATTTTATTTCTATATAATCATTACTTTCACTAGTTATCCAACTACCATTAACAAGATTTTTATATTTATTATTTTCTTTTATATTTTCAAACATTTTAAAACCTCCTTAATAATTCCTATCTTTTTACTCTATTTTAACAGATGTTATAAACTATTTCAAGATATTTGTATCATAAATTTTGTTATATATTCTTCTGGTATATTTGTTGCTTCTTCATATAATATATATTCTTCATAAACATAACCTATTATACTAATATTTTTACTTTTTAAATAATATTTTATTTTTTCATAAACTTTATTAAATTTTAGCCAATGCCCTCTATGATACAAAACTATATATTTACCTTTAGGTTTTATAAAATAATCTATATTTTTAGGTTTTTTATCTAACTTTATATAAAAATAAGAATAGTTTAAATAATCACTATTTATTATATCTGTATCTTTTATCATTGCTCCAAAATTAAATCTATCATAAATATCTGACTTATATATTTGAGAAGTATGTTCATATAAAGTTTTTAATATTGTTAATTCATCTTTATTTCTAGTCTTTTTAGATAAAACAAAATATTCTTCCTCCATATCTTCAATTTGAATAGTATCAAATTTTAAAGTTTTACATAATTCTAAAATATTTAACTTATTTTTAATAACTTTATTTATTTTATTAAGATTTTTTATTTGATTTTCTATATTTAACTTTTGTTCTATTAATATATTTTCTAACTCTTCCATACTTCTATTTTCAAAATAATCTTTTATAGATTTAAGGGGCATACCAAGTTGTTTTAATATTAGTATAACTTCAAATAAACCACATTGGTGTATAGAATAATATCTATAACCATTTTCTTTTATAATAGCTGGTTTAAAAAGACCTATTTCATCATAATAAATTAAAGTTTTTTTATTTATATTATATAGTTTTGCAAATTCATTTGTTGTAAAATATTTTTCCATTTTTTAATTCTCCCTATTGACTATCCAGTTACTGTATAGTTTATCATATATTTTAAAGTTAATCAATTTATAAAAAGGAGATTATTTATGAATGAACATTTCAAACTTTCACAAATATTAAAATTAGTAACACCTACAATATTTATGATGTGTTTCTTATCATTATACACTATGGTAGATGGTACTTTTGTTTCTAAGTTTGTAAACACTAATGCATTATCTGCTATTAACATAGCGTTCCCGTATGTAAACTTTATATTAGGTATATCTATTATGCTAAGTATGGGTGGTTGTGCTTTAGTTATGAAAAAATTAGGAGAAGGTAAAGAAGATGAAGCTAAAAAAGATTTTTCTTTAATAATAGCATTTGCTTTTATATTTAGTATTTTATTAAGTATAGTTAGTTTAATATTTATAGATGAACTTTTAAATCTTCTACAAGCTAAAGGTACTTTGTATGAATATGCAAAAGATTATTTATTTTATATGATTATTTTTGCAACACCTAATATTTTAAAATCTATTGTAGAACAATTTTTAATAGCTACAAATAAATCTACAACTGCACTTATTTTAACTTTATTTGGTGGTATTTTAAATATTGTTTTAGATTATGTTTTTATAGTTATATTTGGTTGGGGTATAAAAGGAGCTGCTATTGCCACTGGATTAGGTTATGCTATACCTACTATTATAGGTTTATCATTTTTCATTAAAAAATCTAATATATTACATTTTACATTACCTAGTAAAGATTTTAAAGTAATATTAAATTCTTGTTATAATGGTTCTTCTGAAATGGTTACACAACTATCTAGTGGTATAGTAACATTTTTATTTAATGTGGCAATGCTTAAATATATAGGTGAAGATGGTGTAGCCTCTATAACAATTGTTCTATATATTCAATTTTTAGTAACAGCAGTATTTTTGGGTTATTCTATGGGTATATCACCTAAAATTAGCTATTTTTATGGAAATAAAGATGAAAATATGACAAAAGATATAATATACTTTAGCTTAAAATTTATAGCTATTGTTTCTATTATTATTTATGTATTTATACTATTATTTTCACCAATATTAGTAAGTTTTTTTACAAAAAAAGGTACAGAAGTATTTAATATTACTATTAATGGTTTAAAATTATTTTCTTTTAGCTTTTTAATAGTTGGGTTTAATATATTTACTTCTGCTATGTTTACTGCTTTTTCCAATGGTAAAATATCTGCTATAATTTCATTTTTAAAAACTCTTGTATTTGAAAGTGGTTTTATTATATTGTTACCTTTAATAATTGGTGCTACTGGTATATGGTTTGCTGTCCCTATTGCTGAACTTTTTGCTATTTTAATTTGTTTTTACTTTTTCAAAAAATATAAAAATATTTATAAATATTAATACTTTTATTAGTTTTAAAAAAATATTTTTATTATATAGTTTATCATATGTTTTGAATAAACAAATTAAAGGAGCTTTTTATGGAAAGTAAATTTAAAGTATCGCAAGTTTTTAAATTAGTTTTACCTTCAATATTTATGATGTCTTTTATGTCATTATATACTATAGTAGATGGTGCTTTTGTATCTAGATTTGTAAATACTGATGCTCTTTCTGCTGTTAATATTGCCTATCCATATGTAAACTTTATTTTAGGTTTATCTATTATGTTAGGTAGTGGTGGTTGTGCCCTAGTTATGAAAAAGCTAGGAGAAGGTAAAGAAGATGAAGCTAAAAAAGATTTTTCTTTAATAATAATATTTACATTTTTTCTTAGTATAGTACTTATAATATTAAGTTTGCTATCAATAGAATATATATTAAAAATATTACAAGCAAAAGATTCATTATATGATTATACAAAAGACTATTTATTTTATATGATTATTTTTGCAATACCTACAATGTTAAAATTTATAGTTGAACAATTTTTAGTAGCTATACACCGAGCTAAAACAGCTCTTATTTTATCTGTTTCTGGTGGTATTTTAAATATTATACTAGACTATGTTTTTATTATAACATTTGATTTAGGTGTAAAAGGAGCTGCTATTGCTACTGGTTAGGTTATGCTGTTCCTGCTATTATAGGTTTATCATTTTTTATTAAAAAATCTAGTTTATTACATTTTAAAATACCTAGTAAAAATGCAAGTGTTATATTAAAATCTTGTTCTAATGGTTCATCTGAAATGGTTTCTCAACTATCTAGTGGTATAATAACATTTTTATTTAACTTTGTTATGTTAAAATACCTTGGCGAAGATGGTGTAGCTGCTATAACAATTATATTATATATACAATATTTAGTAACATCTATATTTTTAGGATATTCAATAGGTGTTTCTCCACGAATAAGTTTCTTTTATGGAAATCAAGATATACCTATGTTAAAAAGTTTAATATCTATTAGTTTAAAATTAGTTTGGACTATTTCTATATTGTCATATATAATTATTATTGTAACTTCTCCTTTATTAGTTAGATTTTTTACAGAACCTAGTACAAATGTTTTTAATTTAACTATTAACGGATTAAAAATATATTCTATTAGTTTTTTAATTGTATGTACATTAATATTTATATCTGGTATGTTTACTGCCTTTTCTAATGGTAAAGTATCTGCTATAATTTCATTTTTAAGAGCTTTAGTTTTTGAAAGTACTGGTATAATTATACTACCTGTAATAATAGGTATTTCTGGCGTGTGGTGGGCAGTGCCTATTGCTAGATTTTTAGGGGCTTTAGTTTGCTTATACTATTATAAAAAATATAAGCCTATATATCACTATTAAAAAAATGCTATTATTTATATAAAAATACTTGACGATATAAAGTATTTTTAATATAATAAAGCTAGTGCTTGTGCATATATAGATAATAAAGGAGGTGCTTTTAGATGAAAATGACATACCAACCAAAAAAGAGACAAAGAAGTAAAGTACACGGTTTCAGAAAAAGAATGAGTACTGCTAATGGCAGAAAAGTTTTAATGAGAAGACGTAGAAAAGGTAGAAGGGTTTTATCTGCTTAATATAAAACTTTTCTAACACTTAATTAACATATTATACCAATATATAATAATTCTTATTGGTTAAATAGCCCGCTATTTAGTGGGCTTTATATTTTTAATTATTTCAAAATATGTAAATAGGAGATGAAAAAGTTGCTTTTTACAAAATCTCTTAAAAAAAATTATCAGTTTAGATATGTGTATAATAAAGGAAAATCTATAGCTAATAAATATTTAGTTATGTATGTTGTTAAAAATAATTCTTTAGAAAATTTTCTTGGTATATCTGTTAGTAAAAAAGTTGGTAATAGTGTTGTTAGAAGTAGAGTAACTAGACTTATAAGGGAGAATTATCGTCTTAGTGAAAATAAATTAAAAAATGGTTACAGTCTTGTTGTTATAGCTAGAAATACTACTAATGGTGCATCTTATCAAGAAATAAATAAAGCTATGAATCACCTTTTTTCAAAACATAACTTGTTTAATATTAAAAATAATTAATTTGTTAATATTGGGGGTGTCCTATGCTGAAAAAATGTTGTATGTATATTATAAAATTTTATCAAAAGTTTATTTCTCCTATGAAAAAGCCTTGTTGTATATATTATCCTTCTTGTTCTAGATATGCATATGAGGCTTACAAAAAATATGGCTTTTTTAAAGGTACATACCTTACTGTTTGGCGTATATTAAGATGCAACCCTTTTAGCAAAGGCGGTTATGACCCTGTTCCATAAAATTATTAGGAGGATAAAATGTTTATATTAACTAATTTTATAGAAAAAGACCCTGGCTTTATTGTTGGTCCTATATCAAAACTTTTAGGTATTATAATAAACTTTGTTTTTAAATTTGTTTATATGATAACTACTGAACATTCTCTTGGTTTAACTATTATTTTATTTACTGTTATAGTTAGATTATTATTAATACCTTTAAACTACAAACAACAAAAATCTATGTATATAATGCAAAAAATTCAACCAGAAATGAAAAAAATTCAAGACAAATATAAAGGTAATAAAGACCCCGAACTTGCTAAAAAAATGCAAATGGAAATGAGTAAACTTTATTCTAAACATAACTATAATCCTCTTGGTGGCTGTTTACCTATATTTATACAGTTACCTATATTTGTTGCTTTATACTTTATAATGAAAAATGCTTACCTATTTGTTACAGACATAGGTAATTTATATACAGAAATTGCTAATCAATTATTATCTAATCCAGACTATGCAGAAGTTTTAGTTCCAATAGTTACACCTCTTGTACCTAGAGGTATGACAATAGATATTAGTCAGTTACCTGATATGCTTAAAGCTATAAATAAGTTTACACCTAATGATTGGGCTAATATACAATCTTCATTACCTACATTAGAAATATCTAGCCTTTTAGAGCAAAAATCTAATATTGAATACTTTTTTGGTATAAACCTTGCTGAAACGGTTGGTCTTAGTTTCCCTAAAGTTTTATTAGCTATTTTATCTGGTGCTACAACTTTTCTTTCTAGTTGGGTAATATCAAGAAAAAATAAATCTGAAGACCCTACTTTAAAAATGCAACAAAGAATTATGAATATTGTTATGCCACTTATGATGACATTCTTCACTATTTCTATACCTTGTGGTGTTGCTATATATTGGATTGTTGGTAATATAGTTCAAATAGTACAACAAATTTTCTTAAATAGATATTGTGAAAAGAAGTTTGCTGAACAAGGTTTAGGTACTGTTAAATAATTTCCCTATTTGTTTAAGGAGGAGTTTTATGGAAATACAAAAAGTTGCTAAAACTGTTAATTTAGCTATTGATGAAGCTTTAAAAGAACTTAATACTACTATTGATAAAATCGAATATACTGTGCTACAAGAACCTTCTAAAGGTTTTTTAGGAATTGGTAGTAAACCTGCTAAAGTTTTAGTAAAAATTAAAGAAGAAGATAAAAAAATTGATATTGAAACTGTAAAATTTGAAAATAAGCCTATAGAAAAGAAAGAAGAAAAAGTTATTATACAGCAAGAAAAAAGAATACCTAAAATGGTAACAGAAGATGATAATACTCAAGAAATTGTATTAAAACAAGAAAAACATAAAGAAATAAATGAAAATGCTCCAACAATAGCAAAAGAATTTCTTATTCAAATATTCAAAACTATGAATATTATTGTAAATATTGATGCTAAAATAAATGATAAAAACTCTTTATTAATAAACTTAGAAGGTGATGATATAGGTGTTATTATTGGTAAAAGAGGTCAAACTTTAGACTCTTTACAATATCTTACTAATCTTGTTGTAAATAAAGGTGAATATGCTTATATGTCTGTTAGCTTAGATACAGCTGATTATCGTAAACGAAGAAAACAAACACTTGAGCAATTAGCAGTTAATTTAGCTAAAAAGGCTAAAAAGACAAAACGTAATGTTAGTCTTGAACCTATGAACCCTTATGAAAGAAGAATTATTCATGGTGCATTACAAAATGACCCAAATGTAAAAACTTATAGTGAAGGCAATGAACCTTTTAGGTATGTTGTTATTTCACCTAAATAATTAGACTTATACCTTTGCTTATAGCAAGGGTATTTGCTTTATATACAACCTTTGTTAATATTAATAGATAGGATTGATAAAATGAAAATTAAAGAATTTGATACAATAGCTGCTATTGCTACTTCTTTTGGTGAAGGTGGTATTGGTATTATAAGAATTAGTGGAGATGATGCCTTTAATATAGCAGATAAAATATTTATTCCTTTTGATAAAAATAAACAAAATATTAAAATAAATGAATATAAAAGCCATACTTTAACTTATGGTACTATACAAGATAATGGAGAAATAATAGATGAAGTTTTATTATCTGTTATGAAAGCTCCTAAAACTTACACTTGTGAAAATGTTATTGAAATAAACTGTCATGGTGGTAAATCTTCTGTCAAAAGAGTTTTAAATACTGTACTTAAAAATGGTGCTAGAATTGCTGAAAATGGTGAATTTACAAAACGTGCATTTTTAAATGGTAGAATAGATTTAAGCAAAGCAGAAGCTGTTATAGATATAATAAATGCTAAAACAGATATAAGTCATCAAGCTGCTATAAATAGACTTGAAGGAAAGTTGAAACAAAAAATAGATGAATATAGAAATGACATTATAACTATGACTGCTCATATAGAAGCATCTATTGACTATCCAGAACATGATGATGAAACTATGACTTACAATATGATAGAAGAAAATACAAAAACACTTATAACAAAAGTTGAAAAACTTTTAAAAACAGCTGATACAGGACGTATTGTAAAAGAAGGTATAAAAACAGTTATTTTAGGTAAACCAAATGTTGGAAAAAGTTCAATATTAAATATGCTTTTAAATGAAGATAGAGCAATAGTAAGTGATATAGCTGGTACAACAAGGGATGTTTTAAAAGAACATCTTAATATAAATGGTGTAGCCCTTAATATTGTGGATACTGCAGGTATAAGAAAAACTAATGATGAAATAGAAAAAATAGGTGTAGAAAAATCTAAAGAATATGCAAAAGATGCCGATTTAATACTTTTAGTTTTAGATAATTCTAAAAATTTAGATAATGAAGATATTGAAATTTTAGATTTTATACAAAATAAAAAAACATTAGTTCTTATTAATAAAACAGACTTACAATCTAATTTAAACATAAATAGTTTAAAAGGACATATAAAAGAAGATAATATATTAATGTTATCAGCAAAAGAAGATTTAGGATTTGATACATTAAAAGATAAAATAGAAACCCTATTTTTTGAAGGTGAAATAAATATAAATGAAGATATTTTAATATCTAATGAAAGAAATAAAAACTCACTTTATAATTGTATAGAAAGTCTTAAAAATGTTTTAAATACAATAGAAACAAAAATGCCAGAAGATTTTATATCTATGGACTTAATAGAAGCATATAGATATTTAGGTGAAATAACTGGTGAAAGTTTAGATGAAGATATTATAGATAAAATATTTTCAGAATTTTGTTTAGGTAAATAACTAGAAAGGTGATATATAATGAATATATTAACAGAAGAAAATGTTGATGTTGTTGTTATAGGAGCTGGTCACGCTGGTTGTGAAGCTGCCCTTGCAACTGCTCGTATAGGTTTTTCAACTGCTCTATTTTCTATAAATTTAGACAGTATAGCAATGATGCCTTGTAATCCTAATATAGGTGGTAGCTCAAAAGGCCATCTTGTTAGAGAAATAGATGCTTTAGGTGGTGAAATGGGTAAAAATATAGATAAAAGCTATATTCAAACTCGTATGCTTAATACAAGTAAAGGTCCTGCCGTTTATTCTCTTAGAGCTCAAGCCGATAAAAATAAA
This sequence comes from uncultured Clostridia bacterium, assembly GCA_944376805.1. Classification (GTDB taxonomy): domain Bacteria; phylum Bacillota; class Clostridia; order Lachnospirales; family CAG-274; genus Tyzzerella. The sequence continues at coordinate 14,483 of CALWDX010000020.1, read as the reverse complement.
TATCATATAGAAATGAAAAAAGTGCTTGAAAATACTCCTAATTTAGATATAATACAAGGTGAAATTTCCGAAATTATAGTAAAAGATGGTATAGTTACTGGTGTTTTAAAAGAAGATGGTATATTATATAATTGTAAAGCTGTTATTATCTGTGCTGGTACTTACTTAAAATCTAAATGTCTTTATGGGGATATGTCAATAGAAAGTGGTCCAAATGGACTTAGACAAGCTACACATTTAAGTAATTGTCTTAAAAATCTTGGTATAAAAATGTATCGTTTTAAAACTGGTACACCTGCTAGAATAGATAAAAGAACAGTAGATTTTTCTAAAATGTCTGTTCAAAATGGTGATGAAAATATAGTTCCTTTTTCTTTTGAAAATACTCCAGATGATATAAAAAGAGAACAACTCCCTTGTTATCTTACTTATACTAATAGTGAAACACATAAAATAATAAATGATAATTTAAGCCGTTCTGCTATGTATGGTGGTATGATAGAAGGAACAGGCCCTAGATATTGTCCTTCAATAGAAGATAAAATAGTTCGTTTTGCTGATAAAGAAAGACATCAAATTTTTATTGAACCTGAAGGAGAAGATACAAATGAAATGTATGTTCAAGGTATGAGTACATCTTTACCTATTGATATACAAATAAAAATGTATAGAAGTATAGAAGGGCTTGAAAATTGTAAAATAATGCGTAATGCTTATGCTATAGAATATGATTGTATAGATGCTACGCAGTTAAAACTTAGCCTTGAATTTAAAAATATAAAAGGTCTTTTTAGTGCCGGCCAATTTAATGGTACTTCTGGTTATGAAGAAGCTGCAGCTCAAGGTATTATAGCTGGTATTAATGCTACAAAATATATAAAAAATGAAGAACCTTTAATACTTGATAGGTCACAAGCTTATATAGGTGTATTAATAGATGATATTGTAACAAAAGGCAGTCTTGAACCTTATCGTATGATGACTTCTCGTGCAGAATATCGTCTGCTTTTAAGACAAGATAATGCAGATTTAAGACTTACAGAAATAGGCTATAATGTAGGACTTATAACAGAAGATAGATACAATAAATTTTTAGACAAAAAAGCTAAAATAGAACAAGACATAAAACGTATTAAGAAAATGTCTATTGCTCCTACTGAAGAAGTAAACAAACTTTTAGAACAATTTGGTAGTACACCTTTAACAACTGGTATAAAATTTACTGACCTTATAAAAAGAACAGAGCTTTCTTATATGTGTCTTGCTCCACTTGATAAAGATAGACCTGAACTTTCTTATGATATAGAAGAACAAGTTAATATACAAATAAAATATGAGGGCTATATAGAAAAGCAAATGCGTCAAGTAGAACAATTTAAAAGACTAGAGAAAAAACGTATACCTAAAGATATAGATTACTCTAAAGTAATGAGTTTAAGTCTTGAAGGGCGTCAAAATCTTGAAAAAATTCGCCCTGAAAGTATAGGACACGCCTCTCGTATATCTGGTATATCTCCTGCTGATATAAATATGCTTTTAGTTTATTTAAACCTTTAACATATTTATATTTTTAGAATAATATAAACTAAACTATTTTATACAAAATAGTAAAAAACATAAGGAGTGATAGCTTTGATTTTTTTACCTATTAAAAATAAATATAAACAAAAAAGTTATTTTCATATAGATAATAGCAAAGCTCCTTTTTTTAATATATTAACTCATCAATATACTAGTAAAAGTTTTATAAATCTTATAAAAAATAATAAACTTGTAGAAGCTAAAAATTTTATAAGTAAAACTTTTGTAGAAGATGTAAATATATCTATATTAAAAGAGTTTTTTAATGATGAATATATATACAAAACATTAGATAAAGTATGTTTTTACAAAAATAACTATGAAAAAGTAAATGCTTTTTTAATAATGGATAAAAACTTAAAATTTAAAGGTATTATTAATTTTTATATGATAAATGAACCTGATAATATTAGTAAATGGAAAATATACAAAATAACAAAAGAAACAACTTATTAAGGAGCTTTTATGAAAAATTTATTAAAAAGTGCTTGTAATGAGCTTAACCTTAACATTAATGATAATCAAATAGATGAATTTTTAAAATATAAAGATTTACTTTTAGAATGGAATGAAAAAATAAATCTTACTGCTATAACAGATGATAGAGAAATTGTATTGAAACATTTTGTAGACTGTTTAACAGTATGTAAATTTGTAGATTTTAATAATAAAACTTTTATAGATGTAGGTACTGGAGCAGGATTTCCTGCTCTACCTATAAAAATATTTTGCAAAGACTCTTACCCTACTCTTTTAGATTCTTTAAACAAGCGAATAAATTTTTTAAAAACTGTTGGAAATGCACTTAATTTACAAAATATAAATTATGTTCACTCTAGAGCTGAAGATGCTGGACAAGATATAAACTTTAGAGAAAAATTTTATTTTTGTGTGTCTCGTGCTGTAGCTAATTTAAGTGTATTAGCTGAATTTGATTTGCCTTTTGTAAAAGTTGGTGGATATTTTATAGCTTTAAAAGGACCTTTATTAGATAGTGAACTTATAGAGGCAGAAAAAGCAATTACTACTTTAGGTGGAAAAATTGACAAAATAGAAAATATAAATATACCTTTTACGGATATTCAACATAAACTAGTATTTATAAAAAAATTAAGACAAACTCCTAAACAATATCCAAGAAAAGCAGGCAAGATATCTAAAAACCCTATTAAATGACAATATTTATATAATTATATAGTATTATTTTGTAGTTATCTTTTTGTTTTGAATTTTCTGACATTTGGAAATATTTAGGAAATATATGTTATAATTCACATTAAATATATAATTATTGAGGTGAAATTATGCACAATTTTAAAAATATTCAAACAGAAACTATTTATTTAGATGTAGAAAAAATATATCCTAACCCTTACCAGCCTAGAAAAGTTTTTGAAGAAAATACTATTGAAGAACTATCTATGTCTATTATAGAATATGGTGTTATAGAACCTATAATAGTTAGAGAACTTAAAGGCTCTTTTTATGAGCTTGTAGCTGGTGAACGTAGACTAAAAGCTTGTAAAAAACTTGGTATGGCGAAAATTCCTGCTATAATATCAAATGTAAGCAAAAAAGATAGTGCTTGTATGGCTTTAATTGAAAATGTTCAGCGTGAAAAATTAAACTTTATAGAAGAAGCTGAAGGTTTTCAAACTCTTATGGTAGATTTTGGATATACACAAGAAGAAATAGCTGAAATTATTGGTAAAAAACAATCAACTATATCTAATAAATTAAGACTTTTAAAATTAAAAAAAGACATAAAAAATACTATTATACAAAATAAATTAACAGAAAGACACGCAAGAGCTTTATTAAAAATTAATAATGAAAATATACAGAGAGAAATTTTAGAAAAAATATTGAAATTTGACCTTAATATACAAAAAACTGAAGAACTTGTTGAAAATACTATAAAACGATTAGAAGGAAAAAGTTTAAAAACAGAAAAGAAAATAAAAGGATATATAGGAGATTTAAGAATTTTTACAAATACTATAAAAAGTGCTGTTGATGTTATGAAAGAATCAGGAGTTGACACTAACTATTCTATTATAGAAAATAAAAATGGTTATGAAATAAATATTAAAGTTTGTATAAATTAAATTTTTAAATGTTCTTTACATATAGGAGAATTTTTATGGAAATGTTTTTTTTAAATGAAAATAATATTAATATTGCTTTTGATATAAGAACAAAAGTTTTTATAGAAGAACAAGGAATAGATAAGGATATTGAAATAGATGGAACAGATAAAGATGCTAAAAATATGATTTTAATAGTTAATAATAAGCCTATTGGTACTAGTAGGCTTATTGTAATAGAAAATAAAATGTATATAGGACGTGTAGCTGTATTAAAAGAATATAGAAAAAAAGGATATGCAACTCATATGATAAATTTTTTATTAAATGAGGCAAAAAATTTAGGATATAATGAAGTTTTTATTCATGCTCAAACTTATGTTAAAAACTTTTATGAAAAAATAGGCTTTAAACAATTTGGTGATGAATTTTTAGAGGCAAATATACCTCATATACATATGAAAATAACTATTTAGGAGAGATAATATGAAACTTATTATTGGTCTTGGTAACCCTGGTAACGAATATAAATGGACAAGGCATAATGTAGGCTTTGAATCTATTGATAAATTAGCTTATGATTTTAATATAACTGTTAATAAAAATAAATTTAAGTCTATATATGGTGAAGGAATAATACATAATGAAAAAGTTTTACTTATAAAACCTTTAACATATATGAATCTTAGTGGTGAATGTGTTAGAGATTTTGTAAATTTTTATAAAGATTTAGAACTAGAAGACATTTTAGTAATATGTGATGATATAAATTTACCTCTTGGTTCTATAAGAATAAGAAAAAAAGGCTCTGATGGTGGACAAAATGGTTTAAAAAACATTATATATCAACTTAATAGTGATGCTTTCCCACGCCTTAGAATAGGTGTAGGCCAAAAACCAGAACATTATACATTAGCTAACTTTGTTTTATCAAAATTTAATAAAGATGAAGAAATAGATATTATAAAAGGTATTACTAATGCAACAGATGCTATAGAAGTATTTATTAAAGACAGAGAAAATGGACTATCTAATGCAATGAATTTATTTAATAAAAAAAATAAAAAAGAAACTAAAAAAGAAATAGAAAAAGATGAATAATTGGTGTATTTATGAATTTGTTTAGTAACATAGTAAATGAAAATAAAGATTTTAATAATATTATAAATTATTTAAAAAATGATAAAGAACCTTTACTTTTATCTAATGTTTTAGAATCACAAAAAAGCCATATTATATATAGTATATTTAAAAATTTTAATAATTGTAGTCTTATTATTTGTGAAAATGAAATTAAAGCTAAAAATTTTTATGATGATTTAAAATTTTTCTTTAAAGATAAAGTATTTTATTATCCTAGTAAAGATGTTATATTTTATAGTGCTGATGTAAAAAGTCGTGATATTATAAAATATCGTTTTGATGTTATAAAAAATATTTTATCTGGTGATAAAATAGTAATTATTCTATCTATTGAAGCCCTATTTGATAGACTTGTAAAAAAAGAAATTTTTGAAAAATTTATATTAAATTTTAAAGTTGGTGACTTATTAAATATAGAAGAACTTTCTAAAAAATTAGTTTTTATGGGTTATGAAAAAACAGCCTCTGTTGAAGGTATAGGACAATTTTCTATAAGGGGTGGTATAATAGATATATTTAGCCCTATATTTGAAAATGCCTTTCGTATTGAACTTTGGGGTGATGAAATAGACTCTATTAGGCTTTTAGACTCTTTCTCTGGTAGATCAATAGAAAATATAAATGATATAACTATATATCCTATGAGAGAGCTTGTTTATGAAGAAAATGATATACAAACAGCTATAAAAAACATTTTATCTGAATTTGAAAATAGTAAAAAAACTTTTAAAAAAAATAATAAATTAGAAGAACTTGAAAATTTAACAAACCATATACAAGAAACAATAGAAAAACTTAAAAATCAAAAGACTTTTTCTGGTATAGATAAATTTTTACAATTTTTTTATAGTGAAAATGCTACTCTTTTAGATTATTTAGATGAAAATACAATTTTATATTTTGATGAACCTAATCATATTAGAGAAAAAGCTAATATAGTTAAAAATGAATTTTTAGATAGTTTACAAGGTCGTATTTTAAAAGGAGATATTTTACCTTCACAAAGTCAAATGATTTTTGAATATGATGAAGTGTTACATTTTACAAATAATTTTAAAAAAGTTTTATTAGTTACTATACCTCAAACTTTAAAAGATTTTAAAATAGTAAAAAGTATAGATTTTAATGTAAAAAGTTCATCTATAGAAAAAAATAGTCTTGAGGCTCTATATAATGAGCTTAAATATTATAAATCATTAAATTATACTATCACTTTTTTAGCTAGTGGTACTACAAGATGTGAACGTTTAGAAAAAGAATTTAATGAAAACGACATAAACACTATATTTTTAAATGATGAAAAATTAAATAGTGATTATACTATACATAAAGGTATTGTATATATAGTTAGAGGTAGTTTAAACAAGGGGTTTGAATATCCTGACAATAAATTTATTGTATTTACTGATAAAGAACTTTTTGGTGAAGAAAAGAAAAGAAAAAAAGTTACTAAAAAGAAAAAAGGTACAAAAATACAAAGTTTTACAGATTTAAAAATAGGTGATTATGTAGTACATGATAATCATGGTGTTGCCATTTTTCGTGGTATAGAAAAAATGGTTACAGATGGTGTTAGTAAAGATTATTTGAAACTTGGCTATGAAGATGATGGTATACTATATGTATCTGTTAACCAACTTGATATGGTTCAAAAATATGTTTCTGGTGGTTCTTCTGCACCAAAAATAAATAAATTAGGTGGAAAACAATGGAGTAAGGCTAAAGCCAAAGCTAAAAAAGCTATTGAAATTTTAGCTAAAGACTTAGTAGAACTTTATGCAAAAAGACAACAAGCAACAGGTTTTGTATACTCTAAAGACAACATTTGGCAAACAGAATTTGAAGATAGTTTCCCATATGAAGAAACAGATGACCAACTCAATGCTATTCATGATGTAAAAGAAGATATGGAAAGCACAAAAGTAATGGATAGGCTTATATGTGGTGATGTTGGATTTGGTAAAACAGAAATAGCTATAAGAGCTGCTTTTAAAGCTGTTCAAGATAAAAAGCAAGTAGTTTTTTTAGTACCTACTACTATACTAGCACAACAACATTATCAAACTTTTTCTAAAAGAATGCAAAACTATCCTATAAATGTAGAAATGTTAAGCCGTTTTAGAACTGCTAAACAACAAAAAGAAGCTATTGTTGGTCTTGAAAAAGGTAATGTTGATATTATAATTGGTACACATAGAATCTTATCTAAAGATATAACATTTAATGATTTAGGGCTTATTATAATAGATGAAGAACAACGCTTTGGTGTTGCTCATAAAGAAAAATTAAAATCTTTAAAAGATAATGTAGATGTTTTAACGCTTTCTGCAACTCCTATACCTCGTACTTTACATATGAGTATGACAGGTATAAGAGATATGAGTGTTTTAGAAGAACCTCCTCGTGAGAGAATGCCTGTTCAAACTTATGTTTTAGAATATGACATAGAATCTATTAAAAATGCTATAAATCGTGAACTTGCTAGAGATGGACAAGTTTATTATCTTCACAATCGTGTAAATAATATTGAAGAAGAAGCTTCAAAGTTACAAAGTCTTATTCCTCATGCTAATGTTTCTTTTGCTCATGGTCAAATGAGTGAACGTGAACTAGAAAGAGTTATGCTTGGATTTATGAAAAATGAAATAAATGTTTTAGTTTGTACAACTATTATAGAAACAGGCCTTGATATTTCTAATGTAAATACTATTATAATAAATGATGCTGACCATATGGGACTTAGTCAATTACATCAATTAAGAGGGCGTGTTGGTAGGTCAAACAAAACTTCTTTTGCCTATCTTATGTATAAAAAAGATAAAGTTTTACAAGAAATTTCTGAAAAACGTCTACAAACTATTAAAGAGTTTACAGAATTTGGTTCTGGATTTAAAATAGCTATGCGTGATTTAGAAATTCGTGGTGCTGGTAATCTTTTAGGTGCTCAACAACACGGTCATATGGATATTATAGGATATGAAATGTATTGTAAACTTTTAGACCACGCCATAAAAGAGCTTAAAGGTGATGAAGTGAAAAATGAGTTTGAAACACTTATTGATTTATCTTTAAATGCTTTTATATCTCCTACTTATATAGAAAATGAAACTCAAAAACTAGAAATGTATCAAAAAATTTCTACTATAAAAACAGAAGCTGATTTTTATGATGTTCAAGATGAATTAGAAGATAGATTTGGTACTATTCCTAAAGTTGTTCAGAATCTTTTAAATATTGCTCTTATGAAATCTTATGCTAATAATATAGGTGTTAATAAAATATCACAATGTGGCAACTCAATTTCAATAAGATTTAATGAAAATAATAAAGTTAATATTGAAAGATTTAAAAATCTTTTATCTTCTAGCAATAATTTAACTTTTAATGGTATATTAACTTACAAAATAAAAGATAACAAAGAAGATTTTGTTAATAAACTTAAAGATATATTTTTATTTTTAGGTTAAAAAATAGAATTATAAAATGAATACATTTTTTCAATGTAATTTAAATATTCATTATTTTATACCAGATGAATTATTGGTTATAGATTTTTATCTATAACCTTTTTTATTATAAAATATTAAAAAGTTATTGCTTTTATGTATATATACATTATAATATATTTATACTATAATAGTATATTATAAATAAAGGAGGCATTATAAAATGGAACAATTAAAACAAAGAAGTGAAGTTTTAGAGCAATTTAAGTGGAAAATAGAAGATTTAGTTTCTTCTGATAAAGTTTGGGAAGAACGTTTTGAAAATCTAAAAAAAGATTTTACAAAAATGGACAGTTTTAAAAACAATATTAAAATAAACAATCTAAATGATTGCCTCTCTTTAAGAGACAAAATCTCTAATGAAACTATGGTTTTATATGTATATGCAAATTTAAAGAAAAATGAAGATAGTACAAATAATTTTTATCAATCATTAGCTAGTAAAGCAGACAGTCTTATAAGTTTATATCAAGGTGCAGTTGCCTTTTTAGAACCAGAAATATTAACATTAGATGAAAATGATCTTTTAAAAGCCATTGAAAAAGATTTAAAATTATATAACCAATATATAAAAAATCTTTTAAGAACAAAAGCTCATATATTATCAACAGAAAAAGAAGAAATATTAGCAAATGCTTATGAAATAAGTCAATGTGCTGACAATATATTCTCTATGTTAAATAATGCTGATGCTGATTTTGGATATATAAAAGATGAAAATGGAAAAGATGTAAAAGTTACACATGGTAACTATTCTATGCTTTTAGAAAATCCTAATCAAGAAGTTAGAAAACAAGCTTTTAAAGCTATGTATAAATTTTATTATGGTCTAAAAAATACAATAGCTACAACTTATACATCTAGTGTTAAAGCAGATATATTTAATGCAAGAGTTAGAAATTATAATTCTTCAATAGAACACGCTTTATCTGAAACTAATGTTTCTTTAGATGTATATAAAAATCTTATAGCTACAGTTCATAAATTTTTACCCGCTATGCATAAATATGTTGAAATTAGAAAAAAACGTTTAGGACTTTCAGAAATTCATTTTTATGATTTATATACACCTATTGTTAAAGATGTAGATAAAAAAATAAATTTTGAAGAAGGTAAAAAACTTACATTAGAAGCATTAAAACCTTTAGGTGAAGATTATATTAAAAATTTACAAAATGCTTTTGATAATCGTTGGATAGATGTTTATGAAAATGTAGGAAAAAGAAGTGGGGCTTATGTATGGGGTGCTTATGGTTGCCACCCATTTGTATCTTTAAACTATACTGATACATTAGATGATATGTTTACTCTTGCTCACGAAATGGGACACGCTATGCATAGTTATTATACTACGACAAATCAACCATATATTTATGGTGATTATACCATCTTTTTAGCTGAAGTAGCATCTACTGTAAATGAAGCATTATTAATGGAATATCTTTTAAAAACAACAGAAAATGAAGATGAAAAACTTTATCTTATAAATCATTTTATGGAGCAATTTAGAACTACTTTATTTAGACAAACAATGTTTGCTGAATTTGAAATGATTGTTCACGAAAAAATGGAAAATGGTGAACCTCAAACATTTGAAAGTCTTTGTGAAATATATAAAGACTTAAATATAAAATATTATGGTAATGATATAGTTATAGATGAAGAAATAACTTGGGAATGGGCAAGAATACCTCATTTTTATTCTGCATTTTATGTATATCAATATGCTACTGGTTATTCTTGTGCTATAGCATTTTCTAAAAAAATATTAGAAGAAAATGGAACAGATGCATATCTTGGTTTCTTAAAAAGTGGTTCTTCAGACTATTCTACAGAAATACTTAAAAAAGCTGGTGTTGATATGACTAAAAAAGAACCTATTGAAAATGCCTTAAAAGTATTTGAAAAATTAGTTAATAAAATGGACAAAATATCTTAATTATAAAGGAGTATATTATGGATGAAAGAATTACAAAACTTGCAAAAAATTTAATAAACTATTCTTGTAATTTACAAAAGGGAGAAAAAGTTTTAATATCTAGTGGTGGTTTTTATGATATGCCTCTTGTTAAAGCTTTAATAAAAGAAACTTATAAAGTAGGTGCTATACCTTTTGTAGAAATAAATCATAACAGTATACAACGAGAGCTTTTATTAAATGTTAATGAAGAACAACTTAATCTTATGGCTGATATAGATACAAAAAGAATGGAAGCAATGGATGCTTATATTGGTATAGGTGCTCAAGACAATAATTCTGAACTTGCTGACGTTCCTAGTGAAAATATGAAACTTTATTCTGGTATCTATGGTAAAAGAGTACACCAAGATATAAGGCTTAATAAAAAATGGGTTGTTTTAAGATACCCTACTCCAAATATGGCTCAATCTGCAGGTACAAGTTTAGAAGCATTTGAAGATTTTTATTTTAAAGTATGTAATCTTGATTATAGTAAAATGTCTAAAGCTATGGATAATCTTGTTAATTTAATGAATAAAACAGATAAAGTTCGCATTGTAGCTAAAAATACAGACATTAGTTTCTCTATAAAAGGTATTCCTGCTGTTAAATGTGCTGGGGAAATGAATATACCTGATGGTGAAGTTTATTCTGCCCCTGTTAAAGAAAGTGTAAATGGATATATTACTTATAATACACCTTCAGAATATCAAGGCTTTACTTATGAAAATGTACGTTTAGAATTTGAAAATGGTAAAATTGTAAAAGCTACTGCTAATGATACAGAACGTATAAATAAAGTATTTAATTCTGATGAAGGTGCTAAATATATAGGTGAATTTGCAATAGGTGCAAATCCTTATATATTAAAACCTATGAACAATATTTTATTTGATGAAAAAATAATGGGTAGTATCCATTTTACACCTGGTAATGCTTATGATGATGCTGATAATGGTAATAGAAGTAGTGTTCATTGGGATTTAGTTTTAATACAAACTGAACAATATGGTGGTGGAGAAATTTATTTTGATGATGTTTTAATAAGAAAAAATGGCTTATTTGTAATAGATGAGCTTAAATGTTTAAACCCTGAAAACTTAGCATAATAAAAAATACGGCTTTAAAGCCGTATTTTTTATAATATATATTTATCTATAAGACTAATAAGGTTAGCTATTTCTGGTTTAGTTATTTGAGCAGTAGCTCCTAATCTTTCACCTTTCAATCTCATTTCATCATTTATAAGTGATGAGAATATTATAACAGGTATATGTTTAAGCTGTTCATCATCTCTAATAAATTTTAAAAGTCTATGACCGTCCATTTTAGGCATTTCTATATCTGTAATAATACAAGATACTTTTTCTTCAATTGGACCTGGTTGATTTTTATATTCTTGTAAAGTTTCCCAAGCATGTTTACCATCTGTACACATTGTAGTATTTGTATAATTAGATTTATGTAAACATTCTATTAAAAGTTTTTCTAATAAAGGTGAATCCTCTGCTAAAAGTATTGGTTTATTTGAATTATCACGTTCTCCTAACTTATCTACATCTGATACTTTAATACTTTTATCTGGGCTAATATCCGCAAGAATTTTTTCAAAATCAAGAATTGTTATAAGTCTATCTTTTACTCTTGCTATACCAGTTGCAAGGCCTTCTTCCCCACTATATATAGTTGTATCTGGTTTTTCTATATTTTCCCAAGATATACGATGTATTTCCTCTACTGAATGAACATGAAAAGCTGTGTAAACATTATTAAATATAGTTATAATGAAAATATCTCTACTTGGATCTTCTGTTGCTGGTAAATCCATATATGTTGCTAAATCAATTACTGTCATTATTTCGTCTCTAGGCTTAAATACACCTTCTACATAAGGACTACAGTTAGGCATTGCTGTAGTTTCTGTATATTTCATAATTTCTAATATTTTAGCAACATTAATACCAAAGTGATTACCTGCAATAGTAAATTCCATAAGTTCTAACTCATTAGTACCACTTTCTAAAAGAATTTTTGGCTTTAATATATTGTTCAAAACAAAATCCCCCTTAAATATATTTTGTAAGTATAATACTTAATAAATTTTAAAAGTAAATACATAAGTTTAATAAAATTAATAATGGATAAAATAAATATATATTTTTTTAAAACAAATATATAACTAATTATTATTATAACATTTTAATAAAATAAATCAAACAAAAATTTCAAAAAATTTTTAACATTTTAAAAAAAATTTTTTTATAGTTGAATAAAATAAAAATTTATGATAAAGTTTGTATATAAAACACTTAGGAGGATACATTTTAATGTGTGGATTTACTGGATTTACTGGAAATTTAACAAATAATGAAGAAATAATAGAAAAAATGATGAATAGGATTATACATAGAGGTCCTGATAGTAGTGGTATACATAGTGATGAAAATGTTACTCTTGGATTTAGACGTCTTAGTATAATAGGTCTAGAGAGTGGTTCTCAACCTATGTATAATGAAGATAATAGTATTGTTATAGTTTTTAATGGTGAAATATATAATTATAAATCTATAAAAGAAAAACTTATAGAAAAAGGGCATATTTTCAAAAGTGAAGCAGATACTGAAGTTTTAATACATTTGTATGAAGAAAAAGGTATGGATATGTTAAAAGATATTAGAGGTATGTTTGCTTTTGTAATTTATGATATGAACAAAAAAGAATTATATGCTGTTAGGGACTTTTTTGGTATAAAACCTTTTTATTATACTAATGTAAATGGAAATCTTATTTTTGGTTCTGAAATAAAAAGTTTTTTAGAGTACCCAGACTTTAAAAAAGAAGTTAACCTTGTTGCTTTAGAAAACTATCTATCTTTCCAATATTCTGTTTTAGAAGAAACTTTCTTTAAAGGTGTATATAAACTTATGCCTGGTCATTATTTACTATATAAAGATGGCAAAGTAAATATAACAAGATATTTTGAACCTATGTTTAACCCTCAACAAATGAAATTACAAGAAGCTATTAAAGCTGTTGACCATACTTTGCAAGAATCTATTAAAATGCACAAAGTAAGTGATGTTGAAGTTGGTTCATTTTTATCTAGTGGGGTAGATTCTAGCTATGTAGCTGCTACATTTAAAGGTGATAAAACTTTTACAGTTGGTTTTGACTATGATAATTATAATGAAATAAATTATGCTAAAGATTTATCTGAAAAAGTTGGTATAGAAAACTTTAATAAAACTATTACAACTGATGAATATTGGGAAACTATATCTAAAGTACAATATCATATGGATGAGCCATTAGCAGATCCTTCTGCTATTGCATTATATTTCGTTTCTAATTTAGCAAGTAAACATGTTAAAGTAGCATTGTCTGGTGAAGGTGCTGATGAATTTTTTGGTGGTTATAATATTTATAAAGAACCTTTCGATATTTCATTTATAACTGTTTTACCTAAACCTATAAGAAAAGCTCTTGCTAAAATGGTTAAAATAATTCCTTTTTCTTTTAAAGGTAAAAATTTATTCATACGAGCTTCTAAAGATGTAGAAGAAAGATTTATAGGTAATGCCAATATGTTTTCTAAAGAAGAAAGAGAAAGTATACTTAAAAACCCTACTGGTAAGTATGATACTATGGATATTACTAAACCATTATATGATAAAGTTAAACATTTAGATGATGTTACTAAAATGCAATATATAGACTTAAACCTATGGCTTGTAGGTGATATACTTTTAAAAGCAGATAAAATGAGTATGGCAAATTCACTTGAAGTTAGAGTACCATTTTTAGATAAAGAAGTATTTAAAGTAGCTAGTAAAATACCTTCAGACTATCGTGTTAACAAACAAGCTACAAAGTATGTTTTTAGAATGGCTTCAAAAGAATATTTACCAGAAATGGTTTCTACTAAAAAGAAATTGGGTTTCCCAGTACCTATTAGAGTTTGGCTTAAAGAAGATATGTTTTATAATAAAGTAAAAGATGCTTTTTGTTCTGATGTTGCTAAAAAATATTTTAATACAGATAAAATAGTAGCTTATCTTGACAACCATAAACAAGGTAAAGGTGATTTTAGTCGTAAAATATGGACTATATATATGTTTTTAGTTTGGCATAAACAATTTTTTGAGGAGGCTTAAAAATGAATTGTATTTTTTGTAAAATTTTAAATGGTGATATACCTTCAAATAA
>CALWDX010000019.1 GCA_944376805.1 uncultured Clostridia bacterium | reverse complement strand
TTAAAATTATAAATATATAAATATAATTATATATTTATGTGCTCAAGCATATCATTAATTATGGAGTGGTTATATGTCAGTTACTATAAAAAAAATTGCAGAAGTTAGTGGTGTATCTAGAGGTACAGTTGATAGAGTTTTAAATAACAGAGGTAAAGTAAGTCCTAGAACAGAACAAAAAGTTAAAGAATGTGCTAAAAGATTAGGTTATAAACCCAATTTAGCTGGTAAGGCATTAGCTGCTAAAAAGAAAAATTATGTTATTGGTATAATAATATCTTCTGAAGGTAATCCATTTTTTAATGATGTAATAAAGGGTATAGAAAGTTTTATTGAAACATATGAACAATATGGTATAAAAGTAATAATAAAAACTATGAAAGGTTATAATATAGAAACTCAATTAAACCTTATAGAAAGTTTTGAAAATGAAATTTCAGGGTTAATTATTACACCAATAGATACAGAAACTATTAGAGAAAAAATAAATTATTTAAAAGATAGTGGGATAGGTGTTATAACTTTAAATACAGATATTAAAAATAGTAAACGTTTTGCATATGTAGGTACAGATTACTATAAAGGTGGTCAAATTGCAGGTGGTATTATAAAACTTATAAATCCATTAGCTTTAATAGGAATTGTACAAGGTTCTAATAAAATATATGGACATAATCAAAGAATATTAGGGTTTAAAGAAGAAATAGAAAAAAATACTGGTGCAACTATTAAAGAAATATTTGAAACAGATGATGATGATATTACTTCTTATGAAAAAACTTTAAAAATGTTAAAAAGTAATAATTTTATTGATACAATATTTATTGTAGCTGGTGGAGTATATGGAGTATGTAGAGCTATTATGAAATTAAATAGAAAAAATATACAAGTAGTTTGTTTTGATGAAGTGCCTACTACAATAGATATGTTAAAAAATGATATTATAAAAGTTACAATATCTCAACAACCTATATTACAAGGTAAAAAAGCTATGGAAATTATGTTTGATTATCTTGTTAAAGGCGAAAAACCACAAAATGAGTGTTATATAATAGAAAATCAAATAAAAATAAAACAAAATTTTTAATTATAAAGGAGAATAAAGTATGAGTGAAATTTTTAAAGGTATAGGTAAAATAAAATATGAAGGTAAAGATAGTAAAAATCCATTAGCATTTAAGTATTATGATGCAGAAAGAGTTATTTATGGAAAAACTATGAAAGAGCATTTATCTTTTGCTATGGCTTGGTGGCATAATTTATGTGCTGAAGGTATAGATATATTTGGTTCTAGTACAGCTGATAAAAGTTTTGGTGCAAATCAAAAAGGAACTATGGAACACGCAAAAGCTAAAGTTGATGCTGGATTTGAATTTATGTCTAAACTTGGTATAGAATATTTTTGTTTTCATGATGTAGATATTATACCAGAAGCAGATACAATTGAAGAGACTGAAAAAAGACTTGATGAAATAACAGATTATATTAAGCAAAAAATGGATGAAACAGGTATAAAATGTTTATGGGGTACTGCAAATATGTTTTCTAATCCTAAATTTATGAACGGTGCAGGAAGTTCAAATTCTGCTGATATTTTTTGTTTTGCTGCTGCTCAAGTTAAAAAAGTTTTAGATATTGTTGTAAAACTTGGTGGAAAAGGTTATGTATTTTGGGGTGGTAGAGAAGGTTATGAAACACTTTTAAATACAGATATGAAATTAGAACAAGAAAACATAGCAAAACTTATGAGAATGGCAGTTGATTATGGTAGAAAAATAGGGTTTGAAGGAGATTTCTTTATTGAGCCAAAACCAAAAGAACCTATGAAACACCAATATGATTTTGATGCAGCAACAGCAATAGGATTTTTAAGACAATATGGATTAGATAAAGATTTTAAACTTAATATAGAGGCTAATCACGCAACATTAGCAGGACATACTTTTCAACATGATTTAAGAGTTGCTGCTATTAATGGTATGCTTGGGTCAATAGATGCAAATCAAGGTGATAATCTTTTAGGTTGGGATACAGACCAATTCCCTTCAAATGTTTATGAAACTACTATGTGTATGTATGAAGTTTTAAAATATGGAGGTATGAAAAACGGTGGTTTAAACTTTGATTCTAAAAATAGAAGAGCAAGTTATACATTAGAAGATATGTTTTATGGTTATATTTTAGGTATGGACACATTTGCTTTAGGCCTTATAAAAGCCGTTCAACTTATAGAAGATGGAAGAATAGATGAGTTTATAAAAGAAAGATATAGTAGTTATAATGAAGGAATTGGTAAGAAAATACGTAATAATGAAACAAGTCTTGAAGAATTAGCACAATATGCTAAAACTTTAGATAGTAAAACTTTACCTTTTTCTGCAAGACAAGAATATTTAGAAAGTATAGTTAATAGCATTTTATTTTCATAAGGAGAATTTTATGAAATATTTATTGGGAATTGATATTG
The DNA here is from genome assembly GCA_944376805.1 of uncultured Clostridia bacterium. Lineage (GTDB taxonomy): Bacteria > Bacillota > Clostridia > Lachnospirales > CAG-274 > Tyzzerella. Next base: position 1,678 of record CALWDX010000019.1, on the reverse strand, counting down.
GAACTTCTGGAACAAAAACAATTTTATTTGATGAAAAAGGCAATAAAATTTGTAGTCATACAGTAGAATATGATTTAATACAACCAAAAAATGGTTGGGCAGAACAAGACCCTGAACAATGGTGGGAAGCTGTAAAAGAAACTATAAAATATATAGTTAAAAATACTAATATAAATGTAGAAGATATTAAAGGTATAGGTTTATCTGGACAAATGCACGGACTTGTTATGTTAGATAAAGATGGCAATGTGCTTAGAAATGCTATTTTATGGTGTGATGGAAGAACTTCTGAAGAATGTTTGGAAATAACAGAAAAAGTAGGAAAAGAAAGACTTATTGAAATATGTGCCAATCCTGCTTTAACTGGATTTACAGCAGGTAAAATATTATGGGTTAGAAAAAATGAACCTGATATATATAAACAATGTTATAAAATATTATCACCTAAGGATTATATTAGATATAAATTAACTAATACTTTTGGAGCAGAACCATCAGATGCTTCTGGTACAAATTTATTTGATATAAAAAATATGTGTTGGTCTAAAGAAATTTTAGATAAGTTAAATATAGATATTAATTTATTGCCTGAAATTAAACAATCTATTGATATTGCGGGAACTTTAACAAAAAATGTTAGTTTAGAGCTTGGACTATCACAAAATACTGTTGTTTGTATGGGTGCTGGTGATAATGCAGCAGCAGCAATAGGTACTGGTGTAGTAGAAAAAGGAAAAGCATTTACAACTATTGGTACTTCTGGGGTAGTGTTTGCTTATACAGATAAATTAGTTATAGATAAACAATGTAGAGTACATACTTTTTGCCATGCTATACCTAATACTTGGGCTGTTATGAGTTGTACTTTATCTGCTGGTATGTCTTTAAAATGGTTTAGGGATAATTTTTGTAGCCAAGAAAAAGAAATCGCTAAATATTTAAATAAAGATAGTTATGAAATTATAAATGAAGGTATTAAAAATATACCTATTGGAGCAGATAATCTTATTTATTTACCATATTTAATGGGAGAGCGTTCTCCTATATTAGATGAAAATGCAAGGGGTGTATTTTTTGGCTTATCTACTATACATAATAAATATCATATGTTAAGAGCTATTATTGAGGGGGTTTCTTATTCTCAAAAACAATGCTTGGAGCTTATAAAAGATATGGGTATATCTTTAGATAATATGTACATTTGTGGTGGTGGTGCTAAAAGTAAAATTTGGCATCAAATGATTAGTGATATATATAATATAAATACTATATCAATAAAAAATGAAGAAGGTCCTGCTTTAGGTGTTGCTATACTTGCTAGTGTTGCTTGTGGAATTTATAGTGATATAAAAGAGGCTTGTAAACATTTAATAAAATCAAAAGATGAAGTAATACCTATAATAGAAAATCATAATAATTATATGAAATTTTATAATATTTATATAAATTTATATCCATCATTAAAAGATTGCTTTAAACAATTAACATTATAAATTTAAAATATAAAATAGTGATAGAAATATATAACATTAGTTATTATTTCTATCATTTTTTAGTTAAGGAATGTTAAAATAATTAATTAAAAATAATATAAATTTATATAAAATAAAAATATTCTCAATTTATGGAGCAAATATATATTAAAAAAGAAGTTAAATAAAGAAGAAAATTTAAGTTG
>CALWDX010000018.1 GCA_944376805.1 uncultured Clostridia bacterium | reverse complement strand
ATTTAATTCTCTAGCTAAACCTTTTAAAGCTCGTGATATATTAGAAATTTCTTGTTGTCTATTTTCATTTTTTCCACTACCATTCATAAGTTGAAGATAATCTATAACAACAAGTCCCAAATCTTTTTCTTTTTTTAATCTTCTACATTTTGCCCTAAGCTCTGGTATAGTTATAGCAGATTTGTCATCTATATAAATAGGTGCTTCAGATAGAGCACTAACAGCTTCAGCTATTTTGTACCAATCATCAGACTGTATATCACCTGTTCTAAGTTTTTGTGCATCTACTAAAGCCTCTGTACAAATCATACGATTTACTAATTGCTCTTTAGACATTTCCAAACTAAAAATAGCAGTTGTTACATTATTATGTAATGCTGCATGTTGTGCTATATTAATAACAAAAGCAGTTTTACCCATAGAAGGTCTAGCTGCAATAAGTATAAAATCTGAATTTTGTAGTCCTGATGTTTTCATATCAAAGTCTATAAAGCCCGTTTCTATACCTGTAACTTTTCTTTTATCTTTAAAAAGATTTTCTATTCTTTCAATAGAAGTTTGTAAAACTTGACTAATAGGAGAAAAATCATCAGAACTATCATTATTATCTATATTAGAAACTATTCTTTCAACTTTTTCTAAAATATTATCTATTGTTTGAGAATTATCAAAACTCAAATCATTTATATCTTTAGATGCCTTTAATATTTTTCTTCTTATAGATTTTTCTTTAACAATATCTGCATATTGTTTAGTTAAAGCACTTGTAGAAACTATACTATAAATTTGTACTATATATTCATAACCACCTATATTATTTAACATATTCATACTTTCTAACTTATTCTTTAATGTAATAATATCAATATATTCATTTTTAGAATACATATCTACCATAGCTTCAAATAATATTTTGTGTTCAATACGATAAAAATCTTCTGGTTTTAATATTTCATAAGCAGTAGAAATACCATCTATGTCAAATATCATACTACTAAGAACAGCTTGTTCTGCTTCAAAGTCATTAGGTGGTATTTCTGGATTAATATTAATATTGTTATCTGCCATATTTTTACCTATTTTTGCTCATTAATTGTAACTTTTAATGTTACAGTAACTTTTGGGTGTAATTTTACAGTAGCTTCTTTTTCTCCTAAAGTTTTTATAGGGCTTGATAATACAATTTTCTTTTTATCAACTTCTATACCTATTTGTTCTTTTAAAGCATTAGCTATCTCTTTATTTGTAACAGTTCCAAAAAGTTTACCATTACTACCAAGTTTAACATTTATTTGTAAAGCTTTAGCTTCTATTTGTTTACCAATAGCTACAGCATTATCATATTCTTCTTGTCTTTTTGCATCTTCTATTTTTTTAATATTATCCATTTTTGTAAGATTGTTTTTATCTGCTGGTACTGCTAACTTTTTAGGTAATAAAAAGTTTTTAGCATAACCATCATTAGCATTTATTATTTGGTCTTTTTTACCTACACCTTTTACATCTTCAAGTAATATAACTTTCATTTTATTCTTCCTCCTTAAAATATTCATCTATTGCTTTTTTAAGCATATCTATTGCTTCATCTATTGAAACATCTTTTATTTGAGTGGCAGATATAGACTGATGCCCACCTCCACCAAGTTTTTCCATTATAATTTGAACATTTACTTCTCCAAAACTTCTAGCACTAATAGATATTTTATCATTTAATACACATAATACAAAACTAGCTACTATATTATCTATATTTAAAAGTTCATCACAAGCTTGTGCTACAACTAAAAGTGGATTATTTACTTTATCTGCTAAAACAGATATAGCTAAATTTTCTCTATATAATTTCATATTAGAAACAACATTAGCTCTAGCATTATAACAATCTAAACTATTTTTAAATAGCTTTTTTACACGTATAGTATCTGCACCTTTTTTCTTTAAAAATGCTGCTGCTTCAAAAGTTTTTATACCTGTTTTAAAAGCAAAATTTTTAGTATCTACAATTATACCAGCAAGTATAGAATCTGCTTCTACTTGTTTTATAGGTATAGGCTTATTAACATACATAAGCATTTCTGTTATAAGCTCACAAGTAGAAGATGCATAAGGTTCGTGATAAGTTAAAACAGCATTTTCTATATAGTCAACACCTTTTCTATGATGGTCAAAAACTACTATTTTTTTTACCTTATCTATTAATTCTGGACATTCACAAAGACCTTGTTTATATACATCAACTATTATTAAAAGTGTTTTTCTATTAACAAGTTTTAAAGCCTGTTCAGAAGATATAAAAGTATCTTTGTATTTTTCATCTTTTATTATTCTATCATATAAATAAGAAACAGAAGATGTTACTTCATTTAATACTATTTTACATTTTTTATCTAATGCTGAAACGATAGAATAAACTCCTATACCAGCACCCATACAGTCTAAATCTGTGTATCTATGCCCCATAATAATAACATTAGATGCATCTTCTATAAGCTCTGTTAACGCATATGCTTTTACCCTTGCTCTAACTCTGGAATTTCTATTTCCTTCTTTAGCGTGTCCACCAAAAAATTGATAATTTTCATTATCTTTTATAACAACTTGGTCACCACCTCTACTTAGTGCAAGGTCCATAGATACCCTAGCAAATTCCATATTTTCATCTAAATTTTCGCCATTAGTCCCTATACCTATTGACAATGTAACAGGTATTGTATTTCCCATATCTATTTCTCTTATACTATCTAATATTTCAAATCTTTCTTCTTTAAGTTGTTCCAGATTATCTTGTGATATAATAAGAATATATTTATCCTTTTCAAACTTTTTAACAACACCACCTAAATCTTTTGCCATTTTTTTAATTTTTCTATCTACAATAGCAAGTATAAGTGGGTGTCTAAACTCTTCTAAACAATCTAAAACTTCATCATAATTGTCAATTACAACTAAACCTACAGATGTTTTATATTTATCTAATATTTTTATTTCAGTAAAAAATAAAACATAGTTTTGTTCATATCTTTTCAAAAATATATTATAACCTTTTTGATTAATTATTATTTGTTGTTGCTCCTTATCAAAGCTAAAATCTTCTATCAAATCTTTTATATTTTCTACACTATCAATAAAAGGTAAAATATCTTTTTCAAAAATATTGTTATAAGAAATAAACATTCCATCTGGTGCTATTTTTAATACACTAAAAGGTATATTATCAAAATTTTTCATAGTAAATCCTCTCTATAAAACCTTTAAAAAAGATTAAGAAAACAGTTTTAACATTATAATTTATTAAAATATCTTAAAAGCTCTTTAACATCTTCATTAAAAATATCTGTTTCGTCTAAAACACCTATTTTTAATTTTTTATTTATTTTTAAAAGTAAAGTTTCTGGGCTTATACCTATCTTTTTAGCAAGTATATAAATAAGTATAGTTAAATCTGCAAATATTTCTATTTTATCTGCTTCAGTACTATCAGGCTGTATAAAGCTATTGTGTAAATCAGACACTCCTGCTAATATTTGCCCTTTCAATATTTCTATCATTTTAATATTTTTTGTAATATCTAATTGATTATCAAAGTTTATCATAATATCTCCTCATAAAATATTATTTTATTCTTAATAATATTTTACTAGCTTATGTATATTTTATCAAATATTATAAAAAACAAAAAATATCAAATTTTTCCACTTTTAACTTTTTAATAGTATATTTTTTTATTTTAACACATTTTATTTATTTTTTCAACATTTATCTAGCTTTAAACATTTTTGTTTTTTCTAGTATAGCATTAATTTGTCCTCCCAATAAAAGAACTAAAGATATCATATTTATCCATATAACTAATACAAATATACTCCCTATACTTCCATATATTTTTGAATATTTAGAAAAGTTATTTATATATATATTAAAACCTTTTGAAAGTACAAGCCAAGCTAAAACAGATATAATAGCCCCTGGTAAAATACTTTTTAATGTAACTTTTCTTGATATAGATATTTTATATATAACTAATACCATTACTAGTAAAACCATACCTATAAAAATATATAAAAATACACTATTCAAAAAATATGGTATAAATTCTAATGGTGTATATTTTATTATAAGCTGTTCTATATAATCACTAAATATAAAAATAAGTAAAGAACAATTTACTAATATAGCAAATATAAAAACTAACATAACACTTGTACCTCTTTTTATAATAAAGTTTCTAGTGTCCTCTTGTTCATATGCTCTATTTAATCCTTGTATAATTGAATTAAAACCTGTTGATGCACTATAAATAGTAACTAAAAAACTGGTAGATAATAAACTAGCACTTTTTGTTTGTACAACTTCTTTTACAAATGTTATTAAAATACTTTCTATAGGTTTTGGTAATGTTTTACTAGCTTCTATTATATAAGGTTCTATATTAAGATTTGCAAAACCTAATAATGTCATAAGAAATATTATAAATGGAAATATTGCTATAAGTAGCTTATATGTTAATGCATTTGACATTAACATAAGCTCATTTTCTAATGTTTTTTTAATTAAAATTTTTATAAACTTAATAAAATCTAAAAATTTTTCCATAAACACCTCCTAAAATAAATTTTTTCCTTTTATGAGTAAAGTATTACAATTTTCATAATCCATATTGTTATTTTATTGTAATTATACCATATTTATAACAAAAATAAAAGTAAGTATAAGTTATACTCACTTTTATTTTATATTTTAAACTACCCAATCAATTATTAATTTTTTAAATATATCATTTAATGATGCCTTCTTAATATCTTCTTCTGCTAAAATATCTATTCTACCTATTTCTTTGCCCTCATAAGTATAAATAGCTTCTCCTATTTTAGTACCTTTAGTAATAGGGGCTTTTACACCTTCTATCATTTGTACATTTTTTTGTATATCTGTAGATGCTCCTTTTTTTATAACAAAATTTGCATTTTCTTCTATAATACCATTTACAACTGGTTTTTCACCTTTATAAACATTAGTATAACCCATATTTTTACCTTCTTTATCTAATTCCACAACTTGATAATTTGCAAAACCATAATCAAGCATTTTAGCTACTTCTTGAAATCTAACTTTAGGGTCTGGTGATGCCATAACAACTGCTATAAGAGAAAGTCCATCTCTTTCTGCACTACCTGAAAGACAATATAAAGCCTTTTTAGTAGACCCTGTTTTAAGTCCTGTTGCTCCATCATACATTTTTAATAATTTGTTAGTATTAGTAAGACCAAATTCTGTTTCACCTTTTTTTGTTTTATGTGTAATAGTATCTTGCCATTTTGTTGTAAACTCTTTTATCTCTGGATATTTTGTCATAAGTTCTCTACTTATAATAGCAATATCCCTAGCACTCATATAATGATTTACTGTATCTGTATCTAAACCACAAGCATTTTCAAAATTTGTATTTTCCATACCTAGCTGTTTTGCTTTTTGGTTCATAAGTTTAACAAATTCTTCTTGACTTCCTGAAATATGTTCTGCCATTGCTACAGCTGCATCATTAGCTGATGCTATTGCTATTGATTTTGTAAGTGTTTTTACATCTTGTTTTTCCATAGGTTCTAAAAATATTTGAGAACCTCCCATACTTGCTGCATATTCACTAACTGTTACAGTATCTTCCCATTTTATTTTACCATTTTCAACAGATTCATATATTAAATAAAGTGTCATTAACTTTGTAACACTAGCTGGTGACAGTTTTTCATCTGGATTTTTTTCATATAAAACTTTTCCTGTTGTTGCCTCTATAAGTATTGCTGATTTCGCTAATATATCTAAATCTTGCTGTGTTTGTTGTGTTTCTTCTTGTTGTTGTTCATTTGCAAAAGTTATAAAATTATTAGTATTAAATATAAATATTAATAGTATTAAAAAGATTAGTATTTTCTTATTCATATAATAACCTCCCATAAATTTTACCTATAAATTTATATTTTACTAAAATTTTTATTTTATTCATAAAACTTTAATTAATATCAAAAAGGTATAATATTTAACTATACTATACATTTTACTAAAATTATTTCTATGTTTTTATTTTATTTCTTCTTGCAAAATCTACAAATACAAATTTATCTGGTCTATGTCTAGACTCTGTATATTGAAAAAGATTTGTGTCTTCTAAATAAGTATAACTTCTTACAACTACAACTGTATCGTATTCATTTAAGTCTAAATATTGTTTATCTTCTTCTGTAACTTTTTCAACAGTTATTTGCTTTTTTGCATAAGCTATTTTTAAATTTAGGTTACCTTCTATATATTCATAAAGAGAATTTTTACAAATATCATAAGTTAAATTATTTACAAACTTTTGTAAAATATAATCTTTATCTAATATAATATTTTCATTATCTATTTTTCTAGTTCTAAATACCTTCCACACCTTTTCATTTTTTTCTACATTTAACCCTTTATAAATATTTTTTTCTGGTATTACACATTCTAATATTTTCACATCTGTATCAAAACTTTTACCCAATCTTTTGCCTAACTCTTTAAAACTTACCACTCCAGAAACTGGAAATGCAAATCTATTTATATCTAAAACAAATGAGCCTTTGCCTTGTGCTTTTTGTATATATCCTTCTTGAGTTAATATATTTAATGATTTTCTTATAGTATCCCTTGATACATTATACATTTTCATAAGTTCATTTTCAGAAGGCAGTAAATCATTCGTTTTATAGTATCCATTTTTTATTTGTTCTGCTAAGTCATTATATATAGTTATATATTTATTATTCATAAAAAATCACCCTATAGTATTTTAACATATTTTAACAGATATTAAAATAACTAATTTTCTATAAGATACACTATAGATTCATAAGGTTTTATTTCCATATTTTCTTTTAAAATATTTTCTTCTTTATAGTTAGATATTAATACCTTATTATTTTTTATTAAATTTTTATCTAAAGTAATATTTACATTCTTACTATAAAAATTACTTATAATTAATAATATTTGATTTTTATATTCTCTAATATAAGCAAATATTTTATTGCTATCTTTTAAAATCATTTTAAATGTTCCATCTGATATAATATCATATTTTTTTCTTAAATTTATTAGTTTTTTATAATGATAAAATATAGAATTTTCATCTTTTAAACAATTTTTAGCATTTATTTCTTTATAGTTATCTGCAACAGGTATCCAAGGTGTAGCTATTGTAAATCCTGCATTTTCTTCATCATTCCATTGTATAGGAGTTCTTGAATTATCCCTAGATTTAGATTTTAATATATTTAATATAGTTTCTTCATCCGTACCTTGTTCTTTTAAAATATTATAGTAATTTATACTTTCTACATCTCTATATTTATCTATACTGTTAAAATATGGATTTGTCATTCCTATTTCTTCACCTTGGTAAATATAAGGTGTACCTCTTAACATATGAATAGTAGTAGCTAACATTTTTGCACTTTCTTTATGATATTCTTTATCATTACCAAATCGTGATAATGCTCTAGGTTGGTCGTGATTACACATAAAAGTTGCACTCCAGCCATTACCTTCTTGCATACCAACTTGCCAATCTTCAAAGATTTTTTTAAGCATCATAAAATCAAAATCCATCAAAGTCCATTTATCCCCATTTTGATAATCAACTTTTAAATGATGAAAATTAAATACCATTGACAATTCTTTTTCATTTGGATTAGAATATTTAATACAATTATCAATTGAAGTAGAAGACATTTCACCTACTGTAACTATATCTTCATATTTACCAAAAGTATTTTTATTAAGTTCTTTTAAATATCTGTGTATATTAACACCATCTGTATAAAATCTTCTACCATCTCCTATATTATCATCTTCAAATATTTTTGGTTTAGATATTAAATTTATAACATCTAATCTAAATCCTTTTACACCTTTTTCTAACCAAAAATTAGCAACTTTAAATATTTCTTGTCTAACTTCTTCATTATCCCAATTTAAATCCCCTTGAGTAACATCAAACAAATGTAAATAATATTCATCAAATTTTTCTATATATTCCCAAGCAGAACCACCAAATTTAGAAATCCAATTTGTAGGTGGGTTTTCATTTTTACCTTTTTTAAAAATATAAAAATTTTTATACTTTTCATCACCATTTATAGCATTTTTAAACCATTTATGCTCTGTTGATGTATGATTGAATACCATATCAAGCATAATATTTATATTT
>CALWDX010000017.1 GCA_944376805.1 uncultured Clostridia bacterium | reverse complement strand
CTTCAATTATATTTTTTGCATTATAAAAACAATCAGCAACTTTTATATTTGGTGTAGCAGCAGCTACTCTAATAAATCCATAATTCATAAATATTTTACTCCTTTCAATATATTAAGTTTATTATATCACGATTTAATATATTTTAATATTAAATTTTGTAAAAATAGGATAAATTGTATAAAAAATAAAAAAATATTGCATAAAAACAACTTTATTAACTAATAATACTATTGTCAAAAATAAATTAAAAATTTCATAAGGAGGAATTTTTTTGAAAGCAACAGGGATTGTAAGACGTATAGATGATTTAGGTAGAGTTGTTATACCTAAAGAAATAAGACGAACATTAAGAATAAGAGAGGGAGACCCTTTAGAAATATTTACAGATAGAGAAGGACAAATAATATTAAAAAAATATTCACCAATAGGTGAATTAGGGAGTTTTGCTAAAGAATATGCTGAAAGCCTTGCTCAAACAGCAGGTCATATAACTTGTATAGTAGATAAAGACCATATAATAGCAGTTAGTGGTGGTGGTAAAAAAGAATTTTTAGAAAAGAATATAAGTAGTGATTTAGAAGAAGTAATTAATAAAAGAACTACTCATATAGCAAATAGAGATGAAAAAAGTTTTGTATCCATTACAGATGAAGATAATGGTATTTATAACCACCAATTAATAACACCTATTATTTCTGAAGGAGATGTTTTAGGTGCAGTTGTTTTATTATCTGGTGATAAAAAAATGGGTGAGGTAGAAGGAAAATTGGCTCAAACAGCAGCAGGTTTTTTGGGAAAACAAATGGAATAAAACAAAGTAACCTTTCAAAATAAATTTTGAAAGGTTACTTTGTTTAAGTTATTTAATAGTTTCTTTTAAATTTTTTAAATCTTGTAAAAATGAAAAATCATTTATATTGTTATTTGATATATCTAAATATATTAAATTTGACAATTCTTTTAAAATATTAGCATTTGATATTTTATTATATGATATATTTAATTTTGTTAAGTTATTTAATGTTTTTATATTTGATATATCTATAATTTTATTTTCTGCTATATATAAATCTTTAAGGTTATTATTTTTAGAAAAGTCAGGTAATATGTTAATTTTATTTTGTCCTAAATTTATGTATTCTAAGTTAGAAAAATGTTCTAAAAGTATATTGTCATCTAAAAAGTTATCATACAAACTCATATAAAAAATATTTTTTAAATCACTATAAGTATTTATACTTGAAATTTTATTACTATTACATATTAATATATTTAAGTTTGGTAAATGATTAATTATATCTATGTTTTGTATATTGTTAAATGAAATATTTAAAGTTTGCAAATTTATATTAGTTTTTAAATTATCTATATTACATATAATATTTTTAGATAAAATAAGTTCTTTTAAACTTTTGGCATTATTTATATTTGTAATATCTTTTATATAATTTTCACTTAAATTTAAGTGATATAAATTAGGTTTATTATTAATAGTACAAATTTTACTTATACTATTATTGCTAAGGTCTAAAAATGTAATATTAGTAAGAGAATTTAAAAAATTTATATCATTAATATTTGAATTACACATAGATAGATTTTGTAAATATTTTAATATAGATATATATTTATAATCTTTTATATTATTATTATTTGCATTTATTTCTTTTAAATTAACATTATTTAAAATAGGCATTATATAACTTATATTATTGTTAGAAAAATCAATATTTATAATATTTTTTGTATTTCTTAAAGGTAAAAGGCTTTTAATATTATTATTAGAAATATTAAGATAGCTAATATATTTTAAGTTTGATAAAAAGTTTATATTTTCTAAATTATTATAACTAATATCTAAATATTGTATATTGTGTAAATCATTTAATGGTGAAAAATCTGTAACACCACAATTAGATAAACCTAAAGTGTCTAATTTAGGCAATGTTTTAAAAAATTCACAGTAATTTTTAAATGTTTCATTATTTATTTTCCAATTAATAACTATAATTTTTAAATTATTTAAATAATCTATTATATCATCATATGAAAAATCATCTAAACTTTTATTATTTATATTATGTATACTAATTAACATTTGTTGTTCAATATAATTTTTTAAATTACCATCAGGAAAATTTATTTTTGAATATTCATTATTAGATTTCAAATTGTTATCATCTATATTGTTGCGTATATTTTTACTAAAATTTGTAATAATATTATTTATAATATTATTTAAAATACCCATTATTAAACCTCCTTATATTACAATTATATACATTATAAATTTTTGTATATAAAAAGTCAAATATAAATACAAATAATTTTAAAATATAAACATAAAATTTTACAACAATATTTAAAATTTACTATTTTTGTATTGTATATTTAAATTAAATTTATTATAATTATAAATATTACAATTTATGAAAGGAGATAACAATGAGTAAAAAAGATAATAAAAAAAATAAAGATTCCATTTTTAATAAGTTTTTAAATGTTGTAGAAATTACAGGTAATAAATTACCACACCCTATAACATTGTTTGCTATTTTAGCACTTATAATAGTTGTATTATCTGCTATATTTGAGGCTTTAGGAGTTTCTGCTACTGGAGAGATAATGAATACTAAAACAATGGAGTTAGAAGAAAAAACTATAACTACTGTTAGTTTATTAAGTGGTGAAGGTATAACATATATGATAAAAAATGCTATATCAAACTTTACAGGTTTTGCACCTTTAGGAGTAGTTTTAGTTACAATGCTTGGTGTTGGTTGTGCAGAAGGTAGTGGCTATATTACTGCTGCTATGAAAAAACTAGTTTCTAAAACACCAGCAAAATTAATAACACCAGTTGTTGTATTTTTAGGTGTTATGTCTAATGTTGCATCAGATGTTGGTTATGTTGTTTTAGTTCCTATAGGTGCAATTGTATTTATGGCTTATAAAAGACACCCTTTAGCTGGTCTTGCAGCAGCATTTTCAGGGGTATCTGGTGGATTTAGTGCTAATCTTTTAATAGGTACAGTTGATAGTCTTTTAGCTGGTATAAGTACAGAAGCAGCAGCTATATTAAATCCTTCTTATACAGTAGAAGTAACAGCTAACTGGTTCTTTATGTTTGTTTCAACATTTTTAATAGTTATATTAGGTACAGTTGTTACAGATAAAATTGTAGAACCTAGATTAGGTAATTTTGAAAAAACAGATGAAAGTGTAGATAAAGCTACAGAACTTACACCTCAAGAAAATAAGGCTTTAAAATGGGCTAATATTACATTAATTACATTTATACTATTAATTGTAATATGGGCTATACCACAAAATTCTTTACTTAGAAATTCAGAAACAGGTAGTTTAATATCAGGAGCTTTATTAATAGATGGTATTATAGTTTTTGTTACGTTAGGTTTCTTTATACCTTCTATTGTTTATGGTAGAATTTCAGGAACTTATAAAAGTGAAAAAGATATTGGTGACCAATTAGGAAAAAATATGGCTTCAATGGGTTCTTATATTGCTTTAACATTTGTTGCGGCACAATTTGTAAACTATTTTAACTATACAAATATTGGTAGTATATTAGCTTTAAAAGGTGCAGAGTTTTTAGGTAATATAGGTTTAACAGGAGCACCTCTTATGGTACTGTTTATATTATTAACAGCATTTATAAATTTATTTATGGGTTCAGCTTCTGCTAAATGGACTATACTTGCACCAGTATTTATACCTATGTTTATGCAACTAGGGTATTCTCCAGAGCTTACACAAGTAGCTTATCGTATAGGTGATTCTACTACTAATCTTATTAGTCCACTTATGACATATTTTGCAATGATAGTTGTATTTGCTAAAAAATATGATAAAGATTCTGGTATAGGTACTTTAATTTCTACAATGTTACCATATAGTATAATGTTTTTAATAGGTTGGACAATATTATTAGTTATTTGGATGGTATTAGGGTTACCTTTAGGTCCTGGTGTATCTATGATTTATCAAAATTAAAAATTTTAAAAGGCTTGATTTTAAATCAAGTCTTTTTTTATATTGGTTGTTATTGTATAATTTTATTATATTAAAAATTTGAAAGGGTAGTTTAATATTATCTAAATAAATTATAGAAAATATAATAAAATAAAATTTTATAAAAATATATAAGGAGTGATTATTATTAATAATTATATTTTAATAGGAAATCCAGTGGAACATAGTATATCTCCATTTATACATAATACATTTTTTAAAGATATGAAAAAAAATAACAATATTTATAATAAAGTTTTAGTAGAAAAATTAGATGAAAAGATTATAAATAAATTTTTTAATGAAAATATAAAAGGTTTAAATGTAACTGTTCCATATAAAATAGATATAATGAAATATTTATATAAGATAGATGAAGAGGCTAAAATGATAGGAGCAGTAAATACTTTGAAATATACTGAAGATGGTTATATAGGTTATAATACAGATATAAATGGTATGGAAGATACATTATTAGAAAATAGTATTAATATTAAAGATAAAACTATTTTAATACTAGGAGCAGGTGGTAGTGCATATACAGCATCTTTTATGGTACTTAAAAATAAAGTGAAAAATATAGTTATAGCTAATAGAACTATAGAAAATGCATTAAAATTAAAACAACATATACTAACATATTATAAAAATATTAATGTAGAAGTAATTAATTTAAATAATATTAATAATTTAAAAAATATAGACATAGTAATTAATACAACTACTTTAGGTTTTGGAGCAAACATAGAAAAATCACCTTTAGAAGATGACTTTTTTAAAAATAATAGTGTAAAATTTGTATTTGATATTATATATACACCATTTAAAACAAAACTATTACAAATAGCAGAAAATAACAATATTAAATATACAAATGGCTTTGTTATGTTAATATATCAAGCATTAAAAGCAGAAGAAATATGGTTAGATATAGAAATAGATTTAAATTATAAAATAGATTTTAAAAATAGAATATATAATACTATTTATCTTTCTCAATAACTATATCAGGATTTGATATATAATTATAATATAAATCTTTTTGGTCAAAATCTTTAAATAGAAATTGTGTAAATTCTATAAAGTTTACATTATGTTTATAGAAATATGCTTCAATCATTGTATCATATGAAAGTATTTCACTAATATTTGAATTAGGGTCTTTAACAGCATTTATAAGTCTTTCAACATAAATAGGAAAATTTTTATCATCTAATTTAGAATACACATACATTTTAAAACACCACCTTAAAAATTTATATATTATTTATATTTTTTAATGTCATTTTAGCATATTAAAGTAAATATAACAATTATTAATGTTGAACAAATATATTTTAAATGTTATAATATACAAAAAACTTTTTTAATAGGAGGCGAAAAAATGGGAAAATATTTTGGTACGGATGGTGTTAGAGGTGTTGCAAATATAGAACTTACTCCAGAACTTGCATATAAAATAGGTAGAGCTGGTGCTTATGTTTTAAATAAAGAAAATAGTCATAAACCTACTATTATTGTTGGTATGGATACTCGTATATCAGGTGATATGTTAGAAGCAAGTCTTATATCTGGTATGTGTTCTGTTGGTGCTAAAGTTATATCTTTAGGTATTATACCTACACCTGCTATTGCATATCTTGTAAAAAAATATAATGTACATGCTGGTGTTATGATTAGTGCTAGTCATAATCCTTTTCAAGATAATGGTATTAAATTTTTTAATAGTAATGGTTTTAAACTTAGTGATAGTATAGAAGAAGAAATTGAAGACTATATGGATAATAAATATAGTGAGATACCTTATGTAGAAGGTAGTGAATTAGGATATAGAGAATTAAAAGAAGAAGCTATTGAAGATTATGTGGAATTTTTAAAATCTACTATAGATGTAAATTTTGAAGATATTAATTTAACAATAGATTGTGCTAATGGTGCTACTTATCAAGTTGCCCCTATATTATTTGAGCAATTAAAAGCTAATACAAATGTTATTTTTAGAGAACCAAATGGTTTAAATATAAATGATAATTGTGGTTCAACACATATGGAAGCTCTATGTAAAGAAGTTGTAAAAAATAAATCTAATATAGGTATTGCTTTTGATGGTGATGGTGATAGATGTCTTGTTGTAGATGAAAATGGTAGCATTGTAGATGGTGATGAAATAATGGCTATTTGTGGACACTATCTTAAAGAACAAGGAAAGTTAAAAGATAATAAAATAGTAGCTACTGTTATGAGTAATTTAGGGCTGTTTATAATGGGTGAAAATAACAATATAAATATTTTAAAAACAAAAGTAGGGGATAGATATGTTTTAGAAGAAATGCTTTTAAAAGGTCTTAATTTTGGTGGAGAACAATCTGGACATATCATATATTTAGATTATAATACAACAGGTGATGGTATACTTACAGCTATTAAACTGTTAGAAGTTATTAAAAAAACAGGTAAAACTTTATCAGAACTTAGAAAAATTATAAAAGTATTACCTCAAGTACTTGTAAATGCTAAAGTTAATAATAAAAATAAATATAACTATCTTGAAAATGAAGAAATAAAAAGTGAAATAGAAAATCTTGAAAAAATGTTTGAAGGTAAAGGGCGTGTTTTAATAAGACCATCTGGTACAGAACCATTAGTGCGTGTTATGATAGAAGGTGACAACCAAGAAATATTAGAAAAACAAGCTAAAAAATTAGCTAGTCTTATAGAAGAAAAGTTAAAATAATAGAAAAAAAGTCCTCTAAAAAATATATCTTTAGGGGACTTTTTTTCTATTATTTTTTAAATGGAAAAATGCTTTTAAAACTTTCATTAAAGTTATTTGAAATATTATTAATATTGTTAGTAAAATTATTTGAAATATCATTTATCATATTAGCTATATTGTCAAAAAATATATTAAATCCTATATATATAGCTACTAAACATATAACAACAAAACATATAAAAAATATTGTATATATTATAGATACTTTAAAAAAAGCATCTAATATACCTTTTCTAACACCTTGTCTAATAATTTCACTTTTTTCTTTAAACTTACAATTACAATTTTTACATTTTCCATTACATTTATTATTATTTGTATTTAATATATTTTCCATTTTTCTCCTTAAATAGATTTTAATTTTTTGATAAATTAATTGTATCTAATATCCAACTAGGAAGATTATTAAAATTTTCATCTATCCAATAAAAATTGTTATGTTCCTTACTAAGTTTAATATTAGGATTTTTTACATTAACAACATATGTAATAATAACAAGATGTAATCCATCTTTTCTTATAATTGAAGTGGCATTTAATATTTTGTCTATATTTTCTTTTAATAATGTTATTCCTGTTTCTTCAAAAGTTTCTCTTAAAATAGCATCTAAAATATCTTCACCATATTTCACTCTGCCACCAGGTATATCATATAAACTATTACTTTTATCATCTTTTGCTTCTTCTTTAGTTTTTTCTAATAAAAGATATTTATTATTTTCATTTTTAATAAGACATTTTACAGCAATAGCAAAATTCATTAAATCCACATCCTTAAATAATTCATTAAATCTATTATATCCCCACCAATTAGGCAAAAGTTCTTTTAATGTAATAGTTTTATTACTATTCAAATCTAATAAAAATTCAATATTAGAGCTGTTTTTATCTAATTGCATTAATAATTCACAACAAGCACCACAAGGTAACCCAAGTTCATTATTAGGCATTATAATAACTATTTTAGTAATTTCTTTTTCATTATTTGTAATCATACTAGATATAGCATTTCTTTCAGCACACATACCTAAAGAACAAGCAGTATCTATACAAACACCAACATATATATTATTATTTTTAGTAAGAATAGCACAAGATACACCACCAGCATCTATAAAAGGGGATACTTGTCTATTGTTATGAAATTTTTTAGCTTCATTATATAATTTTCCCCAAATATTCATAAATCACCTCTATACAATTTCAAAACCAAGTATATTTTCCATATAGTCAATAGCAAATGTATGAGCATGTTTATTAAAATATCCACAAGCATTAACATTTAATTTGAAATTAATAGTTTTACCTAAATTAACACAAGTATTATATAATGCAATAGCTGTTTGCATAACACAGATATCTGTAACTACTCCACAAAGTTCAATTGTATCATAATTATTAATTATATTTTCTATATCTTGTGGTAAAGGACAATAACCTTTTTTTTCTAAAAATGTAGCATTTTTATAAGAAGAAAGATTTTTAATTTTTCCATAAGGTTTATGACCTTTTGTACCTTTTTCACAATGAATATTAAAACTTTTACTTTCAGGGTGAATATTCCATTCTTCCTTTATATGAGTATCTAATGTAAGTAAAATATCATCATTATTATTAATGTATGTATTAGCTAGGTTATAAATGTTATCTTCTATACTTTGTGCTTGTTCACCAGCTGTTAAAAGCCCATCACTTGCTACAAAATCATATTGGTAATCTACAATAATTAATAAATTTTTCATAGTATTCTCCTAAATATTATATATATATTCCTACAAAATTTAAAGTAGGACAAACACGGGATTTTAGTATTCTTATTTCTATATAATCTGTTGTAATATTTCCTAATTTACAAATTTTTCTACTACCTACAATTTTACCATTATAAATATTAACTAAGGTATTATTTATATTAGCATAAATTTCAAATTGTTCTATTCTTTGACTTAAAGGAAGATGTTCCTTTAAAACAAGTGTTTTAATTTCTTTTATATTCTCAAACTTAAATTTTATAGTAGCAGTTTCTTCATTATCTATACCTTTATAAAATTTATCATCTTCTGATAATATATTATATATATTTGTATTATTATCAATAAAATCAACTTCAATTTTTGCTTCATTTACAATATTATTTTTAAATGTATTGTTTAAATGTTCTCCTATTTCTTTAAGTCTAATAACATCTTGTTCATCTATAAGACCATCTTTATTAGGTGGAACATTTAAAAGTAAAGTAGCATTATTACCAACTGAATTATAATAAATATCTAATAATTTATCTAATTCTTTAGGGCTTTCATCTTTATGATAAAACCAACCCTTTCTTATAGACGTATCTACTTCACAAGGATACCATATTAAATTTTCTTCATTTTTTAAAAGTTCTCTAGTACCTAAAATTTTATCAGTAGAACTAATTTTTCTTTCTCTAAATTCTTCATTATCAGATTTTTGGGAGTTTTCTTGTATAATTTCACTTTTAGATAATCTAGCAGGAACAACATTCCATTCTTCTTCTCTACAATCACCAGCTTCATTTCCACACCATCTTACATCAGGACCACAAATAGCTATACAAGCATTAGGCTGTAATTCTCTAATTAAATTGTAATAACCTTCCCAATCATACACTTGTTTTTTGCCATTTTCACCTTCTCCACAAGCACCATCAAACCATACACTAAATATTTCACCATATTGTGTTAAAAGTTCAGTAAGTTGATTTTTAAAAAAAGTATTATATTCTTCATTATAACCATAATATTTACTATTCATATCCCAAGGAGATAAATATACACCAAATTTTAAACCAAATTTTTTACAAGAGTTACTAAGTTCTTTTACAATATCACCATTACCATTTTTATATGGACTGTTTTTAATACTATGTTCTGTATATTTACTAGGCCATAAACAAAAACCATCATGATGTTTACAAGTTAAAATAACAGCTTTTATATTAGCATTTTTTAAACTTTCAACCCACTGGTCTGTATCTAATTTAGTAGGATTAAATTTTTTAGGGTCTTCTTTACCTGTTCCCCATTCAGTATTATAAAAAGTATTCATACCAAAATGTATGAAAGAATAAAATTCTAATTTATGCCATTCAAGTTGTCTTTTACTAGGTGTTACACTAATTAATTTTTTAGCTAGATTATCCATAAAATAACCCCCTTTAAAATTCTTCAAATTCGCCCATTTTTCTAAAACGATTATATCTATTTTCTAAAAGTTCATTTTTATTTATATTTAAAAGATTTGAAAGTTCTGTTCTAAGTTCTTCTTTTAAAATATGTGCAGTATACATAAAGTCCATTTCTACACCACCATCTACTTCTGGTATAACTTTTTCTATAATACCAAGTTCTAAAAGGTCTTTAGCAGTTATTTTCATAAGTTCGGCAGCTTCAGGAGCTTTTGTTGCATCTTTCCATAAAATACTTGCAAATCCTTCCGGTGAAAGTATAGAATAAACAGAATTTTCAAGCATCCAAACTCTATCAGCTACACCAAGTGCTAAAGCACCACCACTACCACCTTCACCTATAACAATAGCTATAATAGGTACTTTTAAATTTGCCATTTCAAAAAGGTTTCTTGCAATAGCTTCACCTTGTCCACGCTCTTCAGCACCTATACCACAATATGCACCAGATGTATTTATAAATGTTACTATTGGTCTATTAAATTTTTCAGCCTGTTTCATAAGCCTTAAAGCTTTTCTATATCCTTCAGGGTGAGATGAACCAAAGTTTCTTTCTATATTTTCTTCAATAGTTGAGCCTTTTTGTATACCAACAATAGTAACTGGTTGATTATCTAAAAGCCCTATACCACCTATGACAGCTTTATCGTCTTTATAAGCTCTATCACCGTGTAATTCTATAAAGTTTGTAAATATGTAGTCTATATATTCTTTAGCATTAGGTCTTGTAACACGCCTTGCTAACTTTACTGTTTCAAAAGCAGTTGACATTTTAGTCCCTCCTTTTATATAATATTTTCTCTTAATTAAAAATTAAGATTATACTTATAATTTAATAATATAAATACATTCTTCATTTTTAGAAATATTAATTTCATTTATAGGTTTTAAATATTCTGGAGTAGGCTTTAAACAACCTTCATCATTTTCATCTTCAATATATTTTAAACCTATAACATATAATTCTTTTAATTTTTATATTTATATTTTATATTCAATATCTAAATTTGTTTTATATATTTCCATTTCAAATTCTTTTTTCCATTTTTCGATAGATATATTTTCAAAAGTGATTATATAAATATTAGCAGAACAATTATTTACTGATTCTTCAACTAATTCTGCTGTTTTTTCAATAGGTTTTAAAAATTTATGAGTATGAGATTTAGTATTTTCGTTATATTTAGAATATAAAATTTCTATTTTTGCAATTTTACCTTTTATTTTATAACGTTTGTAACAAGTTCTAAAAATATGAAAATCATAATAATAATCTATATTAATATTTATATTATTATCTTTTATAGATAGGTTAAATTCATCTTTGAATTTAGGTTCTACTACTGGAAATTCTACTAAATCACCTACTTTTAGAGGTTTACCACAACATTCCATTTCCCAAATATCATAAGCTATATTAATAGACATTTTAACTTCTCCTATGTATTTTTAATATAGTAGATAAAGTTTTCTTTAAGTTTTGTCTTTCAATAATAGCATCAACAAAACCGTGTTCTAGTAAGAATTCAGATTTTTGAAACCCTTCTGGTAATTTTTGTTTAATAGTTTGTTCTATAACACGAGGACCTGCAAAACCAATAAGTGTATTAGGTTCTGCAAGTATTATATCCCCAAGCATTGCAAAACTAGCAGTAACACCACCAGTTGTAGGGTCAGTTAAAACAGTAACATATAAAAGCCCTGCTTCTGAATGTCTACTAGCAGCAGCACTAACTTTAGCCATTTGCATTAAAGACACAATACCTTCTTGCATTCTAGCACCACCAGATGCAGTAAATATAATAATAGGTAAATTGTGTTCTGTTGCATATTCAAAAGCTCTTGTTATTTTTTCGCCTACAACAGAACCCATACTGCCCATTATAAAACTAGAGTCCATAACACATAATACACAATCTTTACCATATATTTGGCATTTACCAGTAATAACAGCATCATTAAGCCCTGTTTTTTCTTTTAGATTTTGTAATTTCTCATCATAGTTAGGATAGTTTAAAGGATTTTTTGCATACATATCTTTATCAAACTCTACAAAAATATTTTTATCTGCAATAGTTTTAATTCTGTCTCTAGCTGATAATCTAAAGTAAAAGTTACATTCTGGACAAACATTATATAATCCTAATTCTTTAGAGTAAATAGTAGTGCCACAACCAGTGCATTTTACACATAGTCCTGTTGGTACTTCTGGTTTTGCAAATAATTTTTGTTTACTTGATTTTTTATTTATATTATTAGGACTTTTTTTATTTTTAAATAAATCCATTTACATTTTCCTTTCAAAAGATAGTTATTGTTTTAATATTTTATTAGCAATAAATGAAGTATCAAAATTACCATTTAAATATTCTTCATTTTCTAAAAGTTCCATATGAAAATCTATATTAGTTTTAATACCTTCAATAACAAATTCATTTAAAGCTCTTTTCATTTTTTGTATAGCTTCTTGTCTTGTTTTACCTTTTGTTATAACTTTTGCTATCATAGAATCATAAAAACTAGGTATAGTATATCCAGCATATACAGCACTATCTACTCTAAGTCCATTACAACCACTAGGAAGGAAAAGATAATCTATTTTACCAGGAGATGGTGCAAAATTGTTATAAGGGTCTTCTGCATTTATTCTACATTCTATACTATGTCCACTAAAACTTACATCATCTTGAGTATATTTAAGTTTTTTACCATAAGCTATTCTTATTTGTTCTTTAACTATATCTATATCTGTTATCATTTCAGTAACAGGGTGTTCTACTTGTATACGAGTATTCATTTCCATAAAGTAAAATTTATTATCTTTACCATATAAAAACTCTATTGTACCTGCATTTTTATAATTAGATGCTTTTACAGCACGAATAGCAGCTTCGCCCATAGCTTTTCTAGTTTCTTCATCAAGGGCAACAGAAGGAGCTTCTTCTAAAACTTTTTGATTTCTACGTTGTAAAGAACAATCACGCTCCCCTAAATGAATAGCATTTCCGTGTTCATCTGCCAATATTTGTACTTCTATATGTCTAGCATTTTCAATAACTTTTTCCATATATATACTATCATCACCAAAAGCTATTTTAGCTTCACTTTTAGCAGAATTATAAGCTTCTTCTAAATCTTTTTCTTCTCTAACTATTCTTATACCACGACCACCACCACCAGCAGAGGCTTTAATCATAATAGGATATCCAAATTCTTTTGCAAGTTCTTTTGCTTTTTCAACATTTTCTACAACTCCATTACTACCAGGAGTAACAGGAACACCTGCTTCAATCATTAATTTTCTAGCATTTGCTTTATTACCCATAAGGTCAATAGTTTTAGCATCAGGACCTATAAATTTAATATTACATTCTTTACACATATCAGCAAATTTTGAATTTTCAGACAAAAAGCCAAAACCTGGGTGTATAGCATTAGCACCTGTAAGACAAGCTGCACTTATTATATTATTCATATTTAAGTAACTATTAGCACTTTTATTTTCACCTATACAAACAGCTTCATCTGCAAGTTGTGTATGTAGAGCATTTTTATCAGCTACAGAATAAACAGCAACAGTAGAAATACCCATTTCTCTACAAGCACGAATTATTCTAACTGCTATTTCTCCACGATTTGCTATTAATATTTTATTAAACATATTACACCTCTTAACCAATCATAAAAGTAAATTCTGCTTCAGCTACTTTTTTATCACCAACATAAGCAATACCTTTACCAATACCAGCAACTTTTTTAAGTTTTAAAAGTTCAACTTCTAATCTTAAAGTATCACCAGGTACTACTTTATCCCTAAATTTTGCATTATTTATAGCACCAAAATATGCAATTTTACCTTTATATTCTTCCATAGATAAAATAGCACAAGCACCTGCTTGAGCCATAGCTTCAATTATTAATACTCCAGGCATAACAGGTTCAACAGGAAAGTGTCCTTGAAAAAATTGTTCATTCATTGTAACATTTTTTATTGCTACTATTTTTTTACCTTCTTCTATTTCTACAACTTTATCTATTAAAAGAAAAGGGTATCTATGAGGTATAATTTCCATAATTTCTTTAATATCCATAATAATCTCCTTATAATGTATTAATTTTTATTAATATTATAGGTATGCATAAGCATACCTATAATAAATTTATACTATTCTAAATAAAGGTTGGTTATATTCTACCATATCTTCATTATTAACAAAAATTTCTACTATTTCTCCACTATATTGGCTTGTTATTTCATTCATTACTTTCATAGCCTCTATAATACATAAAACGTCACCCTTTTTAACTTTATCACCAACTTTTACATAAGCAGGTTTAGTAGGGGAACTACTAGAATAAAATGTTCCAACAATAGGGCTAGCTATTATATTACCTTCTTTTACTTCTTGTTTAGCTTCTGGAATAATTGTTATAGGTTCAGAAATATTTTCGGCAATATTATTAATAGTAGGAGTTGTTGAACTATTAGCTGTATTAATAATAGGTTGTTCTTTAGAATTTATTATATTTTGTGTAGTAGGTTGACTATTGTATTTATTCATTCTAAGATAAAAACCATCATTAAGTTTAAGCTCAAAATCCATAAGATTAGAATTATTTAAACTTTGCATTAGGTCTTTTATTTTTTCAAAATCCATTCAACTATTCCTCCCATTTTTTTAGACATAATACAGCATTATGTCCACCAAAACCAAGTGTATTTGATAAGGCATATTTCATTTCTCTTTCTTTACCTACATTTGGAGTATAATCTAAATCACATTCTTCATCTGGCACTTTATAGTTAGCAGTAGGTGGAACAAAGTTATTTTCTAAAGCTAATACACAAGCTATTGTTTCAACAGCACCAGTTGCACCAAGTAAATGACCTGTCATAGATTTTGTTGAGCTAATAGAAACATTATAAGCATTTTCTTTAAGAGCTGTTTTTATAGCTTTTGTTTCACCTACATCATTAGCAGGAGTACTAGTACCATGAGCATTTATATATGTAATATCATTAGGGTTAACATTTCCTTCTTCCATAGCTTTAATCATAGCACGAGCAGCACCATCACCATCTTCACAAGGTGCAGTCATATGATAAGCATCACAAGTAGAACCATAACCTACAATTTCTGCTAATATTTTAGCACCACGAGCTTTTGCGTGTTCTAATTCTTCTAAAACTAAAACGCCAGCACCTTCACCCATTACAAAACCATTTCTTTCTTTATCAAATGGAATAGATGCTCTATTTACATCTTCAGAGGTAGATAATGCTTTTAATGCAGCAAAGCCACCAATACCAGCTTTTGTAATTGTGCTTTCTGTACCACCAGCAAGTATAACATCTTCATAACCAAATTTTATATTTCTATAAGCCATACCTATACAACTTGTACTTGTAGCACAAGCAGTTATAGCTGTTTCGCAAGTACCTTTTGCACCAAAACGTATTGCTACATTTCCTGCTGCCATATTTGTTATAACACTTGGTATAAATAGAGGTGCAAGTCTTGAAGGTCCTTTTTCTGCCATTTTAAGCATTTGGTCTTCAATCATACCAATACCACCCATACCAGAGCCTATTATTGTACCAAATCTATATGGGTCTATTTTTTCTAAATCAAGCCCACTATTATCAACTGCTTCTTGTGCAGCATATAAAGCATAGATGCTAAAAGGTTCAAGTCTTCTAATTTCTTTTTTATCTAATACTTTTTCAGGTTCAAAATTTTTAAGTTCTGCTGCAATTTTTACTTTAGAATCTGATGTATCAAAATGAGTTATTTCACCTATACCATGTTTACCATTTTTTATGCTTTCCCAAAATTCATTTACATTGTTGCCAACAGGCGTAACTAAGCCCATACCTGTTATAACTACTCTTCTTTTCATATTATCCTCCATTAAGCCATTACCATACCGCCATCTACGGTAATTACTTGACCTGTTATATATTTGTTTTTAGCTAAAAATATTGCTGTACTAGCTATTTCATCTGTTGTACCAAATCTTTTAAGTGGAATAGTGTTAAGTATATTTTCTTTTATACTATCTGGTAATACATCTGTCATATCTGTTGTTATAAATCCAGGTGCTATTGCATTACAAGTTATACCACGAGAAGCAAGTTCTCTAGCAGTTGAAAATGTCATACCTATCATACCGGCCTTACTAGCTGAATAGTTTACTTGACCAATATTACCAGTAAGACCAACAACACTACTCATATTTATAATAGTACCACTTTTTTGTTTAAGCATTATTTTACTAGTATGTTTAATCATATTAAATGCACCTTTAAGGTTAGTATTAATAACCATGTCAAAGTCATTTTCAGACATTTTTAAAAGTAAGTTATCTTTTGTAATACCAGCATTATTTACTAAAACATCTATTGTTTTAAATTCTTCTACAGCTTTATCTACTAGTTGTTTAGCTTGTTCAAAATCACTTATATCTGCTTGAACAGTTAAACATTTAACACCATAATTTTCTATTTCTTTAACTACATCTTCTGGGCTAGTGCTTCTATAATTAAGTACAATATTAGCACCTTCTTTAGCAAAAGCTATTGCAATAGCTTTACCAATACCTTTAGCACCACCAGTAACAATTACTGTTTTTTCTTTTAACATTATTCTA
Source organism: uncultured Clostridia bacterium (assembly GCA_944376805.1). Lineage (GTDB taxonomy): Bacteria > Bacillota > Clostridia > Lachnospirales > CAG-274 > Tyzzerella. The sequence continues at coordinate 16,738 of CALWDX010000017.1, read as the reverse complement.
TACCTATTCCTTTACAAGTTTTTTCTAAACTAGCTAAATCTTCTACATTATAAACATTAACATCTTTACTAACTTTTTTCACAAAAGATGATAACGTTTTACCAGGACCTAACTCTATAAAAGTATCTACACCAAGATTAATAAGATTTTTAATAGTTTGTTCCCATTTAACAGGATTCATTACTTGTTTTATTAAAGTATCTTTTATATTTTCTACTTTTTCACCAGTTAAATTTGTAAATACTTCTACATTAGGTGTATTTATAGTAATATTTTCAAGTTCTACTGCTAATTTATCACTAGCAGGTTTTAATAATGATGTGTGGAAAGGACCACTTACATTAAGTCTTATAACTTTTCTAATACCTTTTTCTTTAAGAAGAGTTTCTGCTCTTTCTATTGCAGGTGTATGTCCAGCTATAACTATTTGTCCTGGCGCATTGTAGTTTGCTATCATAGCAAGTTCTGTTTCAGTAGATGCTTCTTTTAAAGCTTCATTTATAATTTCTTCATCTGCATTCATAACAGCTGACATAGCACCAACTCCAACAGGTACTGCCTCTGTCATATATTTGCCTCTTTTTCTAACAAGTGATACACCTTTTTTAAAATCTATTGCACCACTAGCACAAAGGGCAGAATATTCTCCAAGACTAAGACCAGCCATATAATCTGCTTTTATGCCTTTTTCTTCCATAAGTTTAAAAATTGCATAACTTGTTGTTAAAATAGCAGGTTGAGTATATTCTGTTTGATTAAGTCTTTCATCTTCATTAAAGCATATATCTGTTATACTAAAATCTAGTATATTATTTGCATCTTCAAAAACTTGTTTACATACTGAAAAGTTGTCATAAAGTTCTTTACCCATACTATTATATTGAGCACCTTGACCACTAAATATAAAACATATTTTCATATTTTTTCTCCTATATATTAATAATTACTTATTATTCATTAAATTATTAAATTCACTAACAAGTTCATCTATAATTTCTTTACTACTTTGTCTTTTTGACACCATACCAGCAATTTGTCCAGCCATAACAGAACCGTTTTCTACATCACCATCTTTAACAGCTTTTTGTAAAGCGCCAGCACCTAATTTTTCAATTCTTTCAATATCTGGCGTTTCTTTTCTTCTTTCTTCGGCCTCTACTGTATCATAAAGTCTAGCAAGTTTATTTCTTAAAACTCGTACAGGGTGACCTGTAATTTGACCAGTAATAACTGTATCTATATCTTTAGCTTTTGCTACTTTTTCTTTGTAATTTTCGTGTATATTACATTCATTTGATAATAAAAATCTAGTACCAACTTGAACACCTTGAGCACCAAGCATAAAAGCAGCAGCACAACCTCTACCGTCTGCAATACCACCAGCTGCTATAACAGGTATATTAACAGCATCTACAACTTGAGGAACAAGAGCCATAGTAGTAAGTTTGCCTATATGACCACCAGCTTCCATACCTTCAGCAACTACTGCTTTTGCACCTATTTTTTCCATTTTTTGAGCAAGTGCAACAGAAGGTATAACAGGTATTACCGAAACATTATGTTCATTAAATAAGTCCATATATTTAGCAGGATTACCAGCACCAGTAGTTACAACTTTAACTCCTTCTTCACATACAACTTTAACAACTTCTTCTGCAAAAGGAGATAAAAGCATTATATTAACAGCAAAAGGTTTATCTGTTAAAGTTTTTGCTTTTCTTATTTCTTCTCTTACAACTTCACCTGGAGCATTACCACCGGCTATTATACCAAGACCACCAGCATTAGATACACTTGCAGCTAATTCACCATCAGATATCCAAGCCATAGCCCCTTGAAAAATAGGGTATTTTATACCTAATATATCACATAAATTTGATTTCATACTATCACCTTTTTAACCTTTTATATTTTAGTAAAAATATTATAAGCTATTATAACTAATATACTACCTAGAGCCATACCAACCATAATAGACATAATTAGTTTAATATTGTCATTATTTTTCATAATTTACCTATATTTGAATAAGCATAGATGCCCAAGTAAGACCTGCACCAAAACCAGTTATTATTATTTTATCGCCTTTTTGTAAAAGACCTTTTTCTGACATTTCGGCTAAAGCAATAGGAATACTAGCTGCTGAAGTATTACCATAGGTTTGTAAGTTTAAATAAAATTTATCTAAACTAACTTTTAATTTTTTAGCTACAACTTCAACTATACGACTATTTGCTTGATGAGGAACTATGTATTTGATGTCATCTAATGTAATATTAGCTTTTTCTAAAATGGTATTTATACTTTTAGGTACAGTTTTTGTAGCAAAATTAAATACTTCTCTACCATTCATTTGTAAATAAAAATTATCTTTTTGTATTTCTTCTTTTATAAATGGATTATTGTTATTTAATTTACCACCAGTTATAGTTTGCCAAGAAACACCATTTGCTTTTAAATCTTCTGCTATAATGCTATTATAATCTTCACAAGCAGTTAAAAGAACACCACCAGAGCCATCTCCAAATAGTACACAAGTACTTCTGTCTGACCAATCTAATAATTTAGATAAAGTTTCAGCACCTATAACAATAGCATTTTTATATATGCCTGATTTTAAAAATTTATCTGCTATAGATAGTGCATAAACAAAGCCAGAACAAGCTACGTTTATATCAAAAGCTAATGCATTTTTAGCACCTATTGCACCTTGTACTATACAAGCTGTAGAAGGTGTTAAATAATCTGAAGTTATTGTAGCAACAATAACTATATCTATATCTTCAGCAGATATATTACTATTTTCTATTAGCTTTTTACCAACATTTATAGCAAAATCTGAAGTATTTTCGTTTGTAGATAAACATCTTTTAGATATCCCTGTTCTTGTATATATCCATTCGTCCGAAGTTTCTACAATTTTAGAAAGGTCATCATTTGTTACAATGTTAGCAGGTACATAGCTTTCAAAACCAACTATTTTTGAACTAAACATATTTTTCTCCTTTAAATATTTATACATTGCTTATGTAATATTTGACTAACCCTAGTTAAAGTACCATTAAAAATTTCTTTTTCTTGATTAGAAAGGTCTATAATTACAGATTTCATAATATTTTCTTTAAACTTTTTATGAAGTCTAAAAAGTTTTTTACCTTTTTCTGTTAGAGAGACATTAACAACTCTTTTATCATTTAAAGATTTTTCTCTTCTAACATAACCTTTCTTTTCTAAGTTTGATATAGAAACAGTTAATGTGCCTAAAGTTATATCAAGATTTTTAGCAATAGAGCCCATATTTTTAGTTTTACTTTTGCCTATTGCTTCAATAGTCCTTACTTCTTTAGAGGACACATCTTTATATTTATTATTTTTTAAAAAGGCTTCTTCTAGTTTAATTATATCATAAAAAACACTAGATATAAGCCCACTAATTGTATCTAAAGTTTTTTTCATAAATATAGCCTCCATATATTTAGAAAGGTTTAAAAAAATCTTTTGATAATCAAAGTATATTATTAGTTTTTAAAAACGTCAAGTGTTTTTAAGTTATTTTTTTATATATTTTTAGACATTTTTTTAAATTTACTTTTAAGATAAAAGATTTACCTATTTAAAAACTTTACTTTATATGATAAAATATATAAAAATAAATAATTAAGGGTGATAATATGAAAAATATAAGACTTTTAGCTATGGCTAAAATAAACTTAGCATTAGATGTTATTGAAAGATTAGATAATGGCTATCATAATTTAGAAATGATTATGCAATCTGTTACTTTAGCAGATACTATACAAATAAGAAAAACTTTTGGTAATGATATAACATTAAGTACAAATATGCATTGGTTGCCAATAGATGAAAAAAATTTGGTTTATAAGGCAGCAGATTTTTTAAAAAGAGAATATAAAATAAAATATGGTATGGATATTTACATTAATAAAAAAATACCTATGTGTGCTGGTCTTGCTGGTGGTAGTACAGATTGTGCAGCAACATTAGTAGGTATTAGAAACTTATTTGGACTTAAAGTGTCTAATAATAAACTTTTAGAAATAGGGAAAGAATTTGGTGCAGATGTTCCTTTTTGTATAAAAAGAGGAACATATTTAGCAGAGGGCATAGGCGAAAAATTATCACCTTTACCACAAATGCCACATTGTTATATATTAATAGTTAAACCTAGTGTTAGTATATCTACTGGAGAAATTTTTCAAAGTTTAGATTTATCTAAAATAAAAGAAAGACCAGATATAGAAAAACTTACTTATTATTTGAAAAATCAAAATATAGAAGGAATAGCTACTAATTTATGTAATGTTTTAGAAATTGTATCTATACAAAAATACCCTATAATAAAAGATATAAAAGAATCTATGTTAGAAAGTGGAGCTTTAGGAAGCCTTATGAGTGGTAGTGGTTCTGCTGTTTTTGGTATATATAAGTCTAAAAAACAAGCTATAAATTCAAAAAATTTCTTACATAAAAAACTAAATATTAATGAAATTTATATTACTAAACCTTTTAATGTATATAATGGATATGAAGTACAACAATAAAAGTATTTTTTATGTATAACTTAATCAATAAAGAAATTTATTATAATTTAAAAAAGATAAAAATACTTATTTAAAAATTGAGTAGATTTTGAAACAATGTAAAATTAATTCGACAAAATATTGTATAGTTAAAAGAAAGTGTTGTTTTTTAGAAGTAATTGTTTACAAATTGATTATTTACAAATATTATATTTTAAAATATAATATATAAGTGGAAATTAAAGGAGAATATATGAAATTAACAGTTAAAAGTGTATTATATTTAGTGATTACAATACTTATAGTATCATTTATATTTTATAATTCAATGCAAAATGGTGAAAGTTCATCAAATGCTAGCACAGCTGTTTTAAATCTAATAAATGATTTAATAAATAGTATAGGGATAAACTTTCAATTTAGTGGATATTTTATAAGGAAACTGGCTCATTTTGTGGAATTTTTTAGTTTAGGTTTTTTTCTTATGCTAATGTTTGAAGCTTTTACTGGTAAAATTTTTAGTATAATAGGATTTCCTATGTTTTTTACTATATTTGTACCAGTTATAGATGAGTATATACAAATATACTCGCCAGGTAGAACTTCTTCTATTAAAGATGTTTTATTAGATTTTAGTGGTGCAATTATAGGAATAATAGTAATTTGTATATATCTTACTATAAAAAAGAAATATAAATTAAAAAATAAGTATAAATTAAAGTATTAAAATTTAGGAGAAATAAAAATGGAAGAACTTTTGAATAAGTTAAACCCTATGCAAAAAAAAGCTGTTTTATCAACAGAAGGTGCTTTACTTCTTTTGGCTGGTGCTGGGTCTGGCAAAACTAGAGTTTTAACTCATAGAATAGCATATCTTATTAATAAAGGCGTAAGACCATTTAACATTTTAGCTATTACATTTACAAATAAAGCAGCTAAAGAAATGAAAGAAAGAGTACATTCTATTTGTGAAACTGGAAATCAAGTGTTAGTTTCAACTTTTCATTCTTTGTGTGTTCGTATATTGAGAAGGGATATAAGTAGAATAGGGTATACAAATAAATTTACTATATATGATGCAGAAGATGCAGAACGTATTATAAGGGACATAATGAAAGAGTATAAAATAAATGATGAGCTTTTAAAACCAAAAGAAGTGATAGGCACAATAAGTAGACAAAAGGATAAGCTCATAACAGCTAATGTGTATGCTCAAAATATAGGTTCTGATTTTAGAAAAAAACTTATTTCAGAAATATATATAGCTTATGAAAATAGACTTAAAACTAATAATGCATTAGACTTTGATGATTTAATATTTAAAACAGTTCAGCTTTTAGCGAATAATACAGATGTATTGGAGTATTATCAAGAACGTTTTAAATATATTATGGTAGATGAATATCAAGATACTAGCACCAGCCAATATATGCTTGTAAAATTATTAGCTAATAAATATAAAAATTTATGTGTTGTTGGTGATGATGACCAAAGCATTTATGGTTGGAGAGGTGCTGATATAAATAATATATTAGACTTTGAAAAGGATTTTAAAGATGCTACTGTTATAAAACTTGAACAAAATTACCGTTCTAGTAAGACTATATTAGATGTAGCTAATTTTGTTATAAAAAATAATTTTGGTAGAAAAGAAAAAAGTTTATGGACAGAAAATGAACAAGGTTGTCTTATAAATTATGAAAAATGTAATTCTGACAGAGATGAAGCTACATTTATAGCTAATGAAATATTGAAAAAAATAAAAGAGGGTTATTCTTATAAAGATTTTGCTATTTTATATAGGGCAAATCATTTATCAAGGGTTTTAGAAGAGCAAATGGTAAGGTTGTCTATACCTTATAAATTGTATGGTGGTGTAAACTTTTATGGTAGAAAAGAAATAAAAGACATTATTAGTTATTTAAAAGTTTTGGAAAATCCTAATGATGAAATATCTTTAAAAAGAATAATAAATGTACCTAAAAGAGGTATAGGTGATGCTAGTATATTAAAAGTTAGTGAATATGCAAAGGAAAATAATATATCTTTTTTTGAAGCATTATCTAAAGCAGAAGATATACAAGATTTAAGTAGAAAAACTAAAAGTATTTTAGACTTTTATAATATTATAATTGATTTTAGAACTAAAAGTGAACAATTTAATATTCCAGATTTAATAGACTACATATTAGATAAAACAGGATATTTAGAAGAACTTAAAAAAGAAGGAACAGATGAAGCTTTAGGGAGAATTTCAAACTTAGAAGAATTTATAAGTAAGGCAGTAGAATATGAAGAAGGACAAGTTTATGATGATGAAGAAACAAGTCTTACTAAGTTTTTGGAAGAAGTAGCTTTAGTTGCTGACATAGATTCTATGGAAGAAGGAGAAGAAACTGTAACTTTAATGACTTTACATAGTTCTAAAGGTTTAGAGTTTCCAGTTGTATTTATATCTGGATTTGAGGAAGGTATTTTCCCTACATATAGAACTTTAATTAGTGAAAATCCTTCAGATATTGAAGAGGAAAGAAGACTTTTATATGTAGGTATTACTAGAGCTCAGAAAGAACTTTACATAACAAATTCAAAATCTAGATTGCAAAATGGTAAATATATGAATAATGCAACTTCATCTTTTTTTAAAGAATTGCCAAAAGATTTATTAAACATAAAAGAAAAGACAGACAGATTTTCTAATATATCTTTTAGTGTAGAAGAAACAACAAATAATTATAGACCTAAACCAAATTATAAACCAAATGTTGCTTCATATTTGAAAAAAGAAATACCAATTCCTAAAAATGTATCTTTAGATTTTGGGGTAGGTGATAATGTAAGACATTTTAAATTTGGACTAGGTACTGTTTTAAATATTAATCCAGCTGGTGCAGATTATGAGGTTACTATTAATTTTGATAATGTTGGAGAAAAGAAACTTATGGCTAATTTATCAAAGTTAAAAAAAGCATAAAAAATTGTAACTCAATTATATAATCTTTCATATTATAAAGTATGAAAAATTTGGAGGGTTATATATGGGTAAATATATAATAAAAGGTGGAAATAAATTAAACGGTGAAGTTTTTATAAGTGGGGCTAAAAATTCCGTTTTACCTATCCTTGCCTCAACTGTTTTAAATAGTGGTATATGTATATTAAAAAATGTACCTATGCTTTTAGATACTTTTGTAGCAATAGACATATTAAAAGATTTAGGTTGTGAAGTTAGTTATAGTGAAAATTTAGTTGTAGTAAATTCTAAAAATATAAACAATACTAATGTTAAAGAAGAATTAGTTAAAAAAATGCGTTCTTCTATTATATTTTTAGGATCTATATTATCAAGATGTAAAGAGGCTAGTATATCATATCCAGGAGGTTGTAACCTTGGTAAAAGACCTATTGATTTCCATTTATCAGCCTTTGAAAAACTTGGTATAAAAATAGAAGACAATGAAGAATTAATAAAAGCTAGTGTAGAAAATATAAAAGAAAATATAATTGAGTTGCCTTTTGCTAGTGTAGGAGCTACACAAAATATTATTTTAGCATCTATTTTTGTAAATGGAAAAGTTATTATAAAAAATTGTGCAAAAGAACCTGAAATTATTGATATGGTTAAATTTTTAAGAAAAATGGGAGCTAATATTTATGGTGAAGGCACACATACTATAACTATAAAAGGTGTAAAAAGGCTAAATAAAGTAGTTGAATATACAATAATGCCAGATAGAATAGAAGCAGGTACATTTTTATGTATGTCAGCTATAACTAATGGAAATATAAAAGTAAACAATATAGTACCTAAACACTTAAATTCATTAATTGAAATTTTAAATAAAATAGGTTGTAATATAAAAATATATAAAAATAGTATAACTATACAAAATAAAAATGTATTAAAACCTATTGATTTTTTAGAAACAAATCCTTATCCATATTTTCCTACAGACCTTCAACCTCAAATTATGGCATTATTAGCAACAATAGATGGTATAAGTATTATAAAAGAAAATATATTTGAGGCTAGAAACAAACATATACCAGAACTTAATAAATTAGGTTGTAATATAGTTGAAGATAATAATGTATTTATTATAAATGGTGTAAATAAATTAGTTGGTAAAAATGTTGTTGCTAAAGATTTAAGAGGAGGAGCAAGCCTTATAATAGCAGGTCTTGTTGCTAAAGGCAAAACTATTGTAGATGGTGCTTGTTATATAAATAGAGGATATGAGAATATAGAAAGAAAATTAAATATTTTGGGAGCAGATATAAAATATATAAAAGATTAGGTGAAACTAATGAAAAAAATATATATATACATTTTAATGGGTATAGCATTAATATCTTTAATTTTTATGTTATTAATGCTATCACCTTGGCTTAATATACAAAACATAGAAATTAATGGTCTTGAAACCATAGAAAAAGCTGATATTATTAGAGAAATGAAATTAGATAAAACTACAAATATACTTAGTTTTAATAGTTTTGTTGCCAAAAGAAGACTTAAAAGTAATTATTACATAGAAAATGTTATTGTAAAAAAGCAATTACCTAATACAGTAATTATAAATATTACTGAAAGGAAAGTTGTAGGATATATACCTTATATAAATGATTATATTTATATAGATAAAGATGGTATGGTTATAGATGTAAAATCTACATATAAACAAGTTTTACCTATGATTTATGGTTTAAAATTTGACAGTTTTATTATTGGTAAAAAATTAAAAACAGATAATAATGAAAAATTTGAAATAGTAATGGAAATAACTAATTTTGTAAAAAGTAAAGAAAATTTAAAAGATATAATAAAAATAGATGTATCAAATTTAGATGATATTCATTTATATATGGATAAATTAGATATTGTTTTGGGTAATACAGATGCTTTAAGTCTAAAGATGAATACTTTAGATGAAATACTTAAAAATTTTACACCTGAAGAAAGAGGATTTTTATATATAAATGATGTAAGCAAGTTACCTATTTTTAAATATATTACTTGACATATACAAAAAACAACTTATAATAAAAAATAAAAGAAATAATTAATAACAATTAGATTAAATTTACAAATAAATTGAATTATCAAAATATATGGTGTATAATAAAACAAGACATAATATGATTTAGGAGGGTTATATCTTGATAGGTTTAGAAAATATAAACAATGAAGAAGAGAAAATTATCGTTATAGGTGTTGGTGGTGCTGGTAACAATGCTGTTAATAGAATGGTAGAATGTTGTTCGATAGATATTGAGTTTATCGCTATAAATACAGATAGACAAGCTCTTAATAAAAGCTTAGCTTCTAAAACACTTGTTATAGGTGAAAAATCTACTCGTGGGCTTGGTGCAGGTGGAAATCCAGAGGTTGGAAGAATTGCTGCTGAAGAATCTAAAGAAGATATTGCACAAGCAATACAAGGTGCTGATATGTTATTTGTAACAGCTGGTATGGGGGGCGGTACTGGTACAGGTGCTGCAGCTGTTGTTGCAAATATTGCTAAAAGTCAAGGTATCTTAACGGTTGCTGTTGTTACTAAACCATTTAACTTTGAAGGTAAAAAGAAAGCTTTAAATGCTATGGAAGGTATTGAAAGACTTAGAGAAAGTGCAGATACTCTTATTGTTATACCTAATGAACGTATATTAGATATTATTGAAGATGATGTTACTCAAATAGAGGCTTTCCACAGAGTAGATGAAGTGTTAAGACAAGGGGTTACAGGTATTGCTAACATTATTAAAAATCCAGCTGAAATAAATGTTGACTTTGCAGATGTTACTACTATTATGAAAGATAAAGGATATGCACATCTTGGTGTTGGTGAAGGTAGTGGTAAAAATAAAATACAAGATGCAGTTAATGAAGCTATTAACAGTCCATTATTAGAAACTTCAATTGAAGGGGCTAAAAGTTTACTTATTAATGTTGCTGGTGGACCAGACCTTGCTCTTAAAGAAATAAATAGAGGGGTTTCTAGTATAACAGATATGCTTGATGTATCAGCTAATATTATATATGGTTCTTCTATAGAAGAAAATCTTAAAGATAGCGTTATAATTACTATTGTTGCAACAGACCTTAAAGATGTTTCAGATAATGAATTAGAAGAAATTCCTCAACAACCTATACAACAAAATATACAACAACCAACTATACAGCAAAATATACAACAACCTATAAATCAAGGAATAAATACTCAACCATTTAATGTTGCACCACAACATTTACAAAGTGGATTTTCAAATGTACAACCAATGCAAGAAGAACAACAACCAATTATTAATCATTCACAAGAACAAGCATTTTCACCACAAGAAAATAACCACTATGGTTTAAATAGACCTAGTAGAAGTGAAGTAGAAACTACTAGTGGTAAGTTAAATATACCAACATTTTTAAGAAAAAATAGATAGTTAAAAAAATAAAAACTAGTATGTTACTAGTTTTTATTTTTTTGAGTTAATATAAAATAAATCACCTAAAGAACCACTTGAGCTTGGTCCTATAGGTTTAATATCTGGGCTAGCACTAGGTTTTTCTATAATATTATTATTTTTACCAGTATCTTTGTCTTTATCTTTACCATTTTTAATATTTTTATTATTTAACAGTGTATTTTGATAAAGTTTTGTAAAATCACTTGTTATGATTGGACCTGTATAAATTAGACCAGAAGAACTTTTCATATAAAGTTTTAATGTATAGTTACCTTCATATATTTCAGATATAGATTTGATTGAACCATTTTCATCTTTTATACTATAACTACCAAAGCTTACATTTAAAGGTTCTTTTGAAGTTAGTGTTTCTAATGGATATGGCACAAAAGGATTATTATCTGGATACATTACTAAAGTATATTCAATAAATTCATCTTTATTAGGGTTATTCCAACTTATGTTATATGTAACTTCTCCATTTAATGTTATTGAACCTGTAATGTTATTAAATTTTGGGCTTTTTGGTTTATTAGGTTCTTTAACTTTAAAACCTCCAAGATTAAACATATAACTATATAAACCTGTTATGTCAGCAGCTAAAGGAATATAAGGATTTAGTTGTGGTTTTAAATTAAAACTAGATGGATTTTCATAGAGGTTTTCATCAGCTTTTAAAATTTCATCTATAGATTTATAATCATAAGACAATTTTGCATTAGAAGAACCTAAAAGTTGAACATAGTCATCAGCCATTATTTCTATTATATCCCAATGGTATAAGTAATCTTCACTATTAACATCATATATAACAGGGACTCCTTCTAAACCTCGAATTTTTACATAATTAGATTCTTTTAAATTATTATAGTAAATATTTTCATTTTTTATAAGATTATATATCATATAATGATGACCATATTCATGAGATAAAGTATAAGCTATTTTAGGTATAGTATTAAATCTTTCACCATTATAAATATTTATATAAGCATTTTCACCTAATATGTATTTGTCATTTTCTAAAATTATATTATCATAGTAAAGACCATTTACACCTTCAGGTGAGTCTGGATAAATATATATATTACTTAAATAATTAAATTCTTCTCCATGTGAATTATTTAATAGTTCAGCATATAAATTTTTTAGCATATTATTATTCCAACTTTTACTATAACTAGTTATAGTTAATTTGTTAGCTTTATATGTACCATAAACTTTAAGGTCTTGTGCAAGTATATTTTGTTTAAATATAAAAATTATGAAAAATATACTTAATATATTTAGTTTTAATATTTTCATAAAGTATCACCTTAAATCTGTTTTTATTTTTTAATATATATTATATACTAAAATTATTTAAAAATAATTACAATAAAATTAAAAATATATTACAAATGAAGAAAGAAAAATTTTAAAAAAATTTTTTAAAAAATAATAAACTTTTTAAAAGTTATATCGTTATATGTAATATAAAATAAAAATGATAATTTTATTTAGGAGGAAGATATGAATAATCAAAATATTGAACAAAAAAGTAATAATAAAGGATTTTTAAATATTATTCTTGGATTAATTATAGGGGTTGTACTTGTAACAGGATATTTTAAAGTTAGTAATTTTTTAGAAGCAAGAAAAATAGATAAAAGAGTTTTAGAAAATAATATAAATAAATATAATATTTCAACAGGAGAACCAACTGATTTACCACCATACAAAGGAAATGATAATACAACAACTAATAATACAACAAATAACAATAATAATGTAACAACAAATGGTAACAGCTGGAATGGAAAAACTTTAATAGGTATTGAAGAGGCTAAAAAAATTGCTATTGATACTATAGGAGGTGGAGAAGTAATATATCAAGAAGAAGATATATATGATATAGAAGACTTACCTACATATGATTTTAAAATAAAAAATGGTAACAAAGTTTATGAAATAGAAATTGATGCTTTAACAGGTGCAGTTTTAGATTATGATATTGATTAAAATTAAAAAAATATTATAAAAATAGTAAACTTTTTAAAATTTTTTACGTTTATAATAGTGTAAAAAGAAAAAATGAGTATTTTAGGAGGATAAAAAAATGAAAAAATTTATTAGTGGTTTATTAATAGGAGGTATAGTTATGACATCAGCAACAGCGTTTGCCTCAAATGTTGTAACTATGCAAGCAACTTATTCAGTTAAAAGTCTTGTTGTAAATGGTGTTGATACTGGAAAAGGAAATACAGCTTTTGTTAGTAATGGTACAACATATGTTCCTTTAAGAACTGTAAGTGATGCATTAGGTAATGATATTTCTTGGGATTCTAATACAAAAACTATTTATGTAAACTCTAAAGGTAGTGCAAGTACAGGAAGTTCAGGGGAACCAACAGATTTACCTACTTCAAATGGTAGTGTAGCAACATTACCAACACCTACTCCAGCACCACCAGTTTATACACCACCAGTTAATAATGGAAGTACTTGGAATGGACAAAAATTGGTTAGTATTCAAACAGCTAAAAATGCAGCTATTAAAGCTGTAGGTGGTGGAACTGTTATTTGGCAAGAGTCTGACATTTATGACTATGATGATATTCCAGATTATGAATTTAAAATAATGAAAAATAATAGAGTATATGAAGTAGAAATCAATGCATTAAATGGTCAAGTTATTGATTTCGATATTGATTAAAATTAAATTATATATATTTTCTAGGCTATAGTTAAATATAACTATAGCCATTTTAAAATGTATAGTTATTTTTATATAAAATTAAGAAAAATTTTAATTCAAAATTAAATTTTCCTTGATTTTATTTTTTTTTAGAGTATAATTGTTAGATATATAACAATTTATAAGAGGTGATTATGTGAAAAATATTTTTAAAATAGCATATAGAGATTTTATAAAAATTATAAAAAATCCAATAGCTTTTGCAGTTATTTTGGGAGCTTGTTTTATACCTGCTTTATATGCTTGGTTTAATATAGCTGCTAGTTGGGACCCTTATGGAAGTACAAATGGTTTAAAAGTAGCTGTTGCTAATAATGACATAGGTACAAATGTATTAGATATAAATATAAATTTAGGTGATAAAATAATAGAACAACTAGAAAATAATAATGATATAGGTTGGATTTTTGTTGATAAAGATAAAGCTATAGAAGGTGTTAAAAGTGGTGAATATTATGCTGGTGTTGTTATACCAGAAAAATTTAGTGAAAACTTTTCAAGTATTTTAACAGATAATATAAAAACACCTAAAATTGAATACTATGTAAATCAAAAGAAAAATGCAATTGCCCCTAAAATAACAGATAAAGGTGTATCTGTTGTACAACAACAAATAAATGAAACTTTTTTAGATGTTGCTAGTAAAGGGTTAGAAGGTATATTAAAAGTTGCATATAATAAAATAGGTGAAGAAGAAGAAACAGCTACTGATAAAATGATAAATACTTTAAATCAAGTATCTTCTTCTTTAGAACAATATAAGGAATTATCTAAAAGTTTTGATGAAAGTTTAAATGCTACAAAAAGTCTTATAGATACAACTAAACTTGTTTTACCTAGTGGAAAATCTATTGCACAAAATAGTGAAGATATAACAAATGATATAAATGGTCTTATACATTCATCTAGTCAAGTATTTAATAGTATAACAGATACAGTAGAAAACTTTTTATTAACTTCTGAAGATTTAGCTAATGAAATGCTTAATACTTGGTTAGATATTTCAGATATTAATGAAGATAATATTGATATTATTAAAATGCAAATAAATTTTGTTAATAAAAGAGCAGATAAAATTTTAACTGTTAATAATAATGCTATAAAAATATTAAATAGTATAAATGACAAATTACCTATAAGATTAAAAGGTATAGATGAATTTGTTAAAAAAATTAGAAATATTAATACTAAATTAAACAATATAATCTCTACTGGTGAAAATATTGAAGATATTATAAATAATACTAATAATATATCAGATACTTTAAGAAATGATATGAAAAGTCAGTTAAATCAAGTAAAAGAAGATATTTCAAACACTAAAGACTTATATAGAGCTAACATAAAACCTAGTATAGATTATGAAGCTGAAAAAATGTATAAAACTTTAATTGATTTGAATTTATTATCTAAAAATGCTTTAGGCACAATAAATCAAATGGATAATATTTTAAGTGGTATATATACTACTTTAGAATCAAGTCAAAAAGCTATACAAAGTACAAATAATGCTATACAAGCTAGTCAAGATGATGTTAAAAATTTAAAAATAAAAATCCAAAAAGTTAAAAATGATGAAAAATTGCAAAAGTTAGCTACTATACTTGAAAATGACCCTAATGCTGTAGGTAAATTTATTTCTGCACCTGTTCAAATAGATACTATTTCATTTTATGAAATACAAAATTATGGTTCTGCTATGACACCTTTTTATACTATACTTTCTTTTTGGGTTGGTGGTGTTTTATTAGTATCTTTATTAAAAACGAGAGTTTATGAAGATAATGAGATAAACAATATTAAACCTTATCAAGCATATTTAGGCAGATATGTTTTATTTATGGTAATTGGTATTGCACAAGCATTAGTTGTTTGTTTAGGTGATTTGTTTATTTTGAAAGTTCAATGTATAAATCCTGTTTTATTTGTTTTAGCTGGTGTTGTGGCTAGTATAGTATTTATTAATATTATTTATACTTTAGTTGTTTCTTTTGGTGATGTTGGTAAAGCTATTTGTGTATTTTTACTTGTTATTCAAGTTGCTGGAGCTGGTGGTACTTTCCCTGTTGAAGTTACTCCTCACTTTTTCCAAAAAATAAATCCTTATATACCTTTTACTTATGGTATTAATGCTATGCGTGAAACAATTGCTGGTATTTATTCTGATGTTTATAAAAATGATATTATAAAATTACTTACATTTTTACCATTTTCTTTAGCTTTAGGTTTATTTTTAAGAAAACCACTTATTAAAATAAATGAATTTTTTGAAGAAAAATTAGAAGAGACACATCTAATGTAATGATTTATTTTTTATAAAGTATAAATTAAAACAGTATAATTAAAACTACAAAAGTAGTTTTAATTATACTGTTTTTTGGCTTTAAAATAGTTTATTAGATTATAAATAATATCTAACTCGTCATTATCTAACATACTTACATCTAATTTCATTTCATTATCTAAACCTAATAGATAATCTGAAGATATATTAAATAGTTTACATAATCCTATTATATATGGTGTCGTAGGAGTATTTAATTCTATTTCCCAAGCTTTAACAGAATTTCTAGCAACTTGTAACTTTTTAGCAACTTCAGTTTGAGATAATCCACTTTTTAATCTTAGTTCTTTTATTTTATCACTTAAAATAATAAATCAACTCCTAAAATTTATTTTTAATAATAGTATTACAATACATTAGTGATATTAAAATATCATTAATAGTATATATTAATTGACTAATATTATAAAAATTTAAAATATCACTATATATTATATATAAAATAATTTATAAATTTAAAAATTGTAATTGTATTTTAAAAGAACAAGATTTTAATAAAGCTAGACACAAAAATAAAAAAAGCTAGACTATTAAAAAATACTCTAACAATAGAACATTTTTATAAATATTGGAAAAAGAAAAATAAATGTTAATTTTTACATTAAATTGTCTAATTATGACTATTTATTGACAAGAAAATTATTAAAGTTTATA
>CALWDX010000016.1 GCA_944376805.1 uncultured Clostridia bacterium | reverse complement strand
TTCATTTTTACCTTTTTTAAAAATATAAAAATTTTTATACTTTTCATCACCATTTATAGCATTTTTAAACCATTTATGCTCTGTTGATGTATGATTGAATACCATATCAAGCATAATATTTATATTTATATTTTTAGCCTCTTTTACTAAATTTTCAAAATCTTCCATTTTTCCAAAAAGTTCATCTATATTATAATAGTCTGCTATATCATAACCATTATCTTTTTGAGGAGACTTATAAAATGGCGTTAACCATATATAATCAACTCCTAACTCTTCTAAATAATCTAATTTTTCTATAATACCTTTTAAATCCCCTATACCATCTCCATTTGAATCATTAAAAGATTTAGGATATATTTGATAAACTACACTTTTTTTAAAATCACTCATTATAAGGCCTCCTTAATATACTATTTCTTATCTAATTTATATTTCTTTTTATAAGCTAATATTGTCAAAACAAATGGTACAACTATTGCAACAATCATAGCTATAGCAAACATTAACATACTTTTAGGTTGTATAGACAATATACCAGGTAACCCACCTATACCTATTGCATTAGCCATAACACCACTCATAACAGAAATTATAGCAGCTAAACCTGAACCTATCATACCACAAACAAAAGGTACACCATATTTTAAATTTACACCAAATAATGCTGGTTCTGTAACACCTAAATAAGCAGATATACAAGCTGGGATATAAACTTGTTTTTCCTTTTCATTATTTTTTTGTAAAACTATCATTGCTAAAACAGATGAACCTTGAGCTATATTAGATAAAGCTATCATAGGCCAAAGCATAGTTCCTCCAAACTGTGCCATTAATTGTAAATCTATTGCATTTGTCATATGATGTAAACCTGTTATAACAAGTGGTGCATATATAAACCCAAATAATCCAGCAAATAACCAATTAAATGTAGATGTAAGCCCTGCATATACAACTTGTGCTATTATATCACCAATTTTCCAACCAATAGGACCTAATATTGTATGTGCTATTAAAACTGCTGGTATTAATGAACAAAAAGGAACTATAATCATAGATATTGAAGCTGGTGATATTTTTCTAAAAAATCTTTCTAAGTAAACTAACACAAAACCTGCTAAAATAGCTGGTATAACTTGTGCTTGATAACCTATCATATCAACTTTTGCAAATCCAAAATCCCAAAAAGGAATTTCTGTTGCAGTAGCTACACTATAAGCATTTAAAAGTTGTGGTGATACTAAAGTTATACCTAAAACTATACCAAGTATTTGAGTTGTACCCATTTTTTTAGATATAGCCCATGTGATACCTACTGGTAAAAAATGAAATATAGCTTCACCTATTAACCATAAAAAACTATGAAGTCCTGCCCAAAATTGTGAAATTTCTATTAAACTTTTTGTACCATCTTCAAAAAATTTAACATCACCTATTATATTTCTAAAACCCAATATAAGACCTCCAACTATAATAGCTGGTATAAGTGGTGAAAATATTTCAGCTAAATTTGCCATTAACTTTTGCATAGGTTTCATATTAGATTTAGCTTCTTCTTTTACTTGTTCTTTATTTACCCCCTCTATACCTGCAACAGTTGTAAAATCATTATAAAATTGTGCAACTGTATTGCCTATAATTATTTGAAATTGTCCTGCTTGTAAAAAAGTACCTTTAACACTTTCTAAACTTTCAATTTTTTCTTTATCTGCTTTTTCTGGTTCTTTTAAAACAAATCGCATTCTAGTCATACAATGTGTAACAGCAGATATATTTTCTTTACCCCCTACATACTCTAATAGCTTTTTTGAGTCTTCTACATACTTACTCATAAATACCCTTCCTTTCAAAATTTAACTTGTACGTATATGTTGATAATATATCATATTTTAATTATTGTCAATATATAATTATCAGTTTTGTATATATTTTTTTATAATTTATTTAACTTTAGTGATTTATTACTATTTTTTATGTTGTAAAATCAAATTTTTTATTTAATTTGTATTGCAATTTATTTTAAATTTAAACAAAAATAAAGAGTGTAGAAAAATTCTACACTCTTTATTTAACATTTTATTTTTCATCTTCTTTTTGTAAAAATTCATACTGTGACATATAAAGTTTATAATAAGCACCTTTTTTAGCTATAAGTTCTTCATGTGAACCTTTTTCTACTATTTGTCCTTTATCTACATAAAGTATACAAGTACTATTTTTTATAGTAGATAATCTATGTGCTATTATAAATGATGTTCTATTTTTAAGTAGTCCTTTAAGACCTTCTTGTAAAGCTATTTCTGTTTCTGTATCTATACTAGAAGTAGCTTCATCAAGTATTAATATTTTAGGATTTGCAAGTAAAGCTCTAGCAAAAGATATAAGTTGTTTTTGTCCTGCTGATAGCCCACTACCTCTTTCTTTAACAGTAGTATTATAACCATCTTCCATAGCCATTATAAAGTCATGAGCACATACAACTTTAGCTGCTTGAATAACTTCTTCATCTGTTGCATTTTGGTTACCATAACGTATGTTATCCATTATAGTGCCAGAGAATATAAAGCTTTCTTGCATCATAACACCCATTTGTGTTCTTAAAGATTTTATAGTTACACTTTCTATATCTATATCATCAATATATATATGACCAGAATTTATATTGTAAAATCTACTTAATAAATTTACTATTGTTGTTTTACCAGCACCAGTTGGACCAACTATAGCAAAACTTTCTCCTTGATTAGCTTTAAAACTAATACCATTTAATATATTTTGTCCTTCCTCATAAGCAAAACATACATTATCAAATTTAACTTCACCTTTTATTTCTGGCATTTCTATTGCATCATCTCTATCTTTTACATCTACAGGCTCATCTATTGTTTCAAAAATTCTTTCAAGATAAGATATAGAAGTAAGTATACTATTATAAAAACTTGCAATAGTGTTAATAGGTGTCCAAAAACGCCCTATATAAGATATAAATGCAACTACTGTACCTGCTGTTACTATGTCAGAACCACCTGTTACCCAATATACACTTAAAACATAAATAACAGCAGTTGTTATAGCAGATATATTTTCAATAGCTGGACCTAATAAAAAGTTATATTTAACAGCTTTCATCCAACTATCTCTATAATTATTACTAAGTCTACTAAATATTTGTCTATTTTCTTTTTCTCTAACAAAAGATTGTGTAATTTTAACACCATTTATACTTTCAGATATATAAGCATTAAGGTTTGATTGTTTATTACTTGCCTCTTGCCAAGCCTTTCTTTGTCTTGACTGTATATACCATATTAACCAAGATAATACAGGTAAGCCTAATAAACATATTATAGTAAATTTAACATCAACTGAAAACATAAATATTACTATAAAAAATAATGAACCTATTTCTGTTAAAACGTTTACAATACCAGTTGATAATAAATCACTTAAATTATTTACATAATTTACAACTCTTACTTGTATTTTCCCGTGTGGTCTATTATCAAAATAAGTAAAAGGTAATCTTTGTATATGTTCAAAAATATCTTTTCTTATTTCAAAAATAATATCTTGCCCCATTTTAGTCATTACTTGAGACCTTATTTTTAAAACAATAGATACATATAAAGATATTGCTAAAATATATATACTAAGTTTAATTATTTCATTCATATCTTTATTAGGTATTGAAACGTCTATAGCTTCCATAAAAATAATAGGTATATACATAGTTAATATACTAGATGAAGCCATAAGAAATAAAATAAATACTATTGTCATTTTATATGGTGCTACATATTTTCCTATCCTTTTTAACTTCTCGGCGTCAAAAGGAGCTTCTAATTCCTCATCTATTTCATAAGTATTTCTAGCCATTATTATAACCTCCCTTCTCTAAAATCTCCATATTGATGATGAAATACTGAATAATAATAGCCTTTTTGAGCTAATAATTCTTCATGTGTTCCTTGTTCTACTATTCTTCCTTTATCTAATACAAGTATTAAATCTGCTTCCATTATAGAAGAAATTCTATAAGCTATTAATATTTTTGTGCATTCTTTATCAAGTGCTTTTAAATTTTCTTGTATCATATGTTCTGTTTCTATATCTAAAGCTGAAGTAGTATCATCTAATATAAGTATAGAAGGTTCTTTCAATAAAGCTCTTGCTAGTGATATTCTTTGTTTTTGTCCACCAGATAAACCTACTCCACGCTCACCTACTATTGTATCATATCCTTCTGGCATTTTTTGTATAAATTCGTGTGCACCTGCTGTTTTAGCTGCCCATTCTACCTTTTCAAAAGGACAATTTGGGTCACCATAAGCTATATTCCCCTCTATTGTATCTGAAAATAAAAATACATCTTGCATAGCCATACCTATATTATCCCTAAGCCAATATATATCTATATCTTTTATAGGTATACCATCTATTGTTATTTCACCTTCTGTTGCATCATAAAATCTACATAAAAGATTTACAGCAGTAGATTTACCAGCACCAGTAGCACCTATTATACCTAAAGTTTGCCCTTTTTTTATAGAAAAACTTACATTTTTTAATATATCAAAATTTTGGTCATCTTCTGGTTGATAAGATACATTTTTAAACTCTATATCGCCGTGTAAATCTGGATTAGCTATAGCCTCTATAGGTCTTCTTATATTGGGTCTATCTTTTATAGTTTTATGTATTTTATCTAAAGAAGTTAAAAATCTTTGTGTATCATTAATATACCAACCTGACATTCTAAGAGGATAATTTAACATCCATAAATAGTTATATACTACAACTAAATCACCTGTTGTAATATTACCATCTATAGCCATTTTACCACCAACAAACATAAGTACAACAGTTAAGGCATTAGATAAAAATTCAAATATAGGTATATAATTACTCCATACTCTAGTAGCATCTAACTGACTTTTTCTATAAGCCTCATTTTCTTTATTAAATTTTTCTATTTCATAATCTTCTTTTGCAAAAGCTCTAACCATACGATTACCACTAATATTTTCTTGAACAAAAGCATTTAAACTAGAAAAACAATCTCTAATTCTTGCAAAGCATTTTTCTACATGTTTAAATTGGAATAATGTTAAAATAAGTGTAAAAGGTAAAACTGTTAACATATAAAAACCTATTTTTACATTTACCGTAAAACACATTATAAGAGCCACAACAAAATATATAATTGCTTCATATATTGCAAAAAATGTAGCTGTAAAATGTCTAATCGCGTCCATATCACCTATTTGTCTAGACATTAAATCACCAGTTCTATTTCTGTTAAAAAATGCAAAATCTTGTCTCATAAATTTTCTATACACTTTATCTCTCATATTGTGTAGAATATCTTGAGAGCATTGTTCAAACAATACTAAATACTTCCATCTTATAGAAGTTTTTATTACTGTAGAACCTATTAAGCCTATTAATACATACTTTAGCATACTTATATTGCCTTCTGTCATTACATCATCTACAAATATACCTATTACATAAGGATTTACAAATGATAATAATGTAGCTAATGTAACTAAAAATAGCCCAAAAACATACCTTTTTTTATAAGGTTTAAAAAATCCATAAAACCACTTAAAGGCTTCCATAACTTTCTCCTCCTATTATTTTAAAAATTATATTTTTAATTTTAATCTATCTCTACATTATAAACATATTTAACAAAAAAAAAATGTACATTCTTGCTTTAATAATGTAATATATTGTGTTTTATCTTTATATTATTTTAATATAACTTTATAAAATTTTAATATTATATTAATGTAGTTTTATTACAAAAATATTACTATTTTATTCTTCAATTGCTAATTATTTTTTTATATTGTATAATATAATTAGTAAAATATATTATTAGACTGAAGGTGAGTTCATGCACATAACCAATATAGATTTTAAAGACTTTAACCCTAATATGCTATTTTGTGTTAAAGGTATTAGACAAACTAAAGAATGTAGCCACAAACATAATCATATGGAAATTGCATATATTATGTCTGGTAAAGCTATTTTTAATATAAATAATTGTTCTTATGAAGTTGAAGAAGGTGATATCATTTTAATAAATCCAGAACACGAACATTATGGTATGCCTGTTTCCGTTGAAAAACCTAGTTTAGAATTTTTTGTTGGGTTTTCTAATTTTAAATTTAATAATATGGAAGAAAATACATTATTTTTAAATGAATATCCTATTATAAAAACTACAGCCTCTTCAAGAAAAAAATTTATTGATTTAATAGAGGATATAATGAAAGAAAATAGTTCAAATCAAACAGGTAAAGATTTTATGTTAAAATCTTATCTTACACAATTTATCTTACTTTCCATTAGAGAAAAAAAACAAGAAAATACTACATTTTCAGAAACAAAGAAATCTACTATTAGCAAAGAAATTCAAAATTATTTTCATGAACATTTTGCTGAAAAAATATCACTTGAACAAATTGCTAAAAATTTATATTTAAGTCCTTTTTATATCTCTAAAGTTTTTAAAGAAGAAATAGGTGAAACTCCTATAAACTATCTTATAAAAATAAGGCTTGAAAATGCTAAAGATTTATTATTAAATCAACAAAATTTAAGTATAAAAGAAATATCTTCTATTGTAGGTTATGAAGATGCTTATCATTTTAGTAAAAGTTTTAAAAAATATTATGGACTTTCTCCAGCTGAATATAAAAAATTACATATTTCATAAAATTGAAAGGAACACTAATGAATAAAAAATATTTTTTCATTATAAATACTTTTTTATTTTTATTTATATTATTTTTAGCTCCTAGATTTAGTTACAAAATAAAAAATGATAATGAAATATATAAATATGTTAGTACAACAAAAGAAAATAATACATTTATAGATACATTTAAAAATAAATATAATGAAGTATTACAAATAAAATACAAAAGTAAATTTAATAGAAATTTAACTATACAATTTGAAAATGAACCCCCTATGACAACTTTTGTACAAATGGATAGAGGAGAAAGAAATACTAATTTTGATAGTAATATACATAAAAAATTAAATTGGTCTTTATATGAAATTATTAAAAAAGATTCTAGTGGTAGTTTTTTTATAATGTATATAAAAATTATAGTTATAAATGTATTACTTTACTATATTTATAACTATTATATTAAAAGTAAAAATAAAAAATTTTTAATAATTTTTTTATGTCTATTTTTATTATTAATACTTTTCTCTTTTAGATTTATTTAAGGAGCATTTCATGAATATTGAAGAACTTATAAATAATATTGAAAAAGACCCTAAAGCATATATAGGTGAAAATATTAGTTTAAATAATATTTTTATATATATTAATGGTTTTAGGTTTAGTAAATTACATACCTATGGTAACATAGATATAGAAGAATGTTTTACTCATAAGTTTTGTGATTATTGTATAAATTGGATTAATAAAGATAAAAATTTAAATATTTCTTTTTCTATTAGAGGATATGTTTTTTATATAGAAACTTATTATAAAAAAAATGAAAAAATTAATATATTTTTTAATATTTGTAATGACTTTTTTAAAGATTTTCATAGCAAAAATAAAAAATAGCAGCAATATAAAATATTGTTGCTATTTTTTGGCTTATGTATTAAGTCCCAAGCTAATTAACAATGCCTTGTCTACTTTACTCATTATAGTATCATCTAAATGACCTATTTTTTCTTTCATTCTTTTTTTATCAATAGTTCGTACTTGTTCAAGTAAAACTACTGAATCTTTTATTAATGGATATTTATTACAATCTATTTCTATATGAGTTGGCAATTTTGCTTTATTTATTTGAGACGTTATTGCTGCACAAATAACTGTAGGGCTATATCTATTTCCCACATCATTTTGTATTATTAAAATAGGTCTAACTCCACCCTGTTCGGAGCCTACAACAGGGCTTAAATCTGCATAAAAAATATCCCCTCTTTTCACAATCATTTTTTTTCACACTCCGCATCAAATCTAATCTGTATATATATGTTCATAATATCACCTACTAATTAATTTATTAATTTTATTATGAACATATTTAATAATATTTATACTTAAGTTACTTATATTATTTTGCGAGTGTATTTTTATATTATTTTTTTATTTTTAAAAATTGATTATTTTTTATATATACACGAGGAACTCTTTTTCCTATATTACAAACTATTTCATAATTTATTGTATTTTGTAAACTAGCTAATTCTTCAGCTGTTATATCTTCCCCCATAAGTGTAACTATATCCCCCTCTTTTATATTAGGTATATGTGTTACATCTATCATAAATTGGTCCATACAAATATTACCTATAACATTTGCATAATATCCATTTACAAAAACTCTAGCTTTATTACTCAATATCCTTGCATATCCATCTGCATAACCAACAGGAATAGTAGCAATTTTTGTTTTCTTATCTGTAAAATATGTACGACAATAACTAACACTAACATTGGCATCTATTTCTTTTACATAACTTATATGAGTTTTCAAAGTCATTGCTGGTTTTAAATCTATATTTTTAATAACTTCACTTGAAGGATACATACCATAAAGTATAATACCTGCTCTAACCATATCTAACCTATATTCTTTTAAATCTAATATAGCACCACTATTTGAAATATGTTTTATAAAATTAGTAAATCCTTTTTCTTCTAATTTATTTATAACCCACATATATTTTTCAAACTGTTCTTTTGTAAAAGTTTTGTCTTGCATATCAGCTGTTGCAAAATGAGTAAATATACCTGTTATATTTATATATGGTAATTTTTGTATTTGTATTATTTCTTCAATAGTTTGTTCTATTGGTAAAAATCCAAGTCTTGACATTCCTGTATCTATTTTTATATGTATATCTACACTTTTTTTAATTTTTAAAGCCTCTTTAGATAATCTTTCAGCCATTTCATAAGAAAATATTGTTTGTGTAATATTATACTTTATAATTTGTAAAAGTTTATTTTCTATAGTATGACCTAAAATTAGTATAGGTTCAAAAATATTATTTTTTCTAAGTTCTATTGCTTCATCTATTATAGCTACTCCTAGCCAATTAGCACCATTATATAATGCTGTTTTTGCTACCTCAACTGCTCCATGTCCATAAGCATCAGCTTTTACAACTGCCATTATTTTTGTATGTTCATCTATATTTTTTCTAATATTTTTCATATTATAAGCTATATTATCTAAATTTATTTCTGCTACTACTCTTTCATAATCTATCATATATTATCACCTTTCTAAAAATCTATAATAATATATGATACTAATTTTTTTGTGGATTTGCAACATTTTCTATATTAAATTTACTATCTTCTATTTTAGGATTATAAATAAAATTATCATAAGTTGCTAAAACTCTTTCTTTACCATCTATATCATAAATCACTAATTTTTCTGGTTGTTTTGTTTCATTATTTATCCATAATTTTTCAGTATCAAAATATTTATTTCCACCAGGTATTTTAGCTTCTAATACAGAATATATATTTTTATCTATATTTGCTGTTTCTAAAGCTATATCTTTACTTTTTAAATGATTTTCTAAAAATGTAAAAAGGCAAATTTCTTTTCTAGCCATTTTTTCTTTATCCCCAACGGATACTTTACTATCTAGATTAGGATTATATTGCCAAAGTATATTTCCATCAAAAACAATTATATTTCCTTTAACATTTTCAGGTGATGTAGTTTCTATAAAATATCTACCATCATTTTTAGCTTGTTGATTTATAGTATATGTATTTTCTCCTTTATTAGAATAAAAAGTTACTTCTGCATTACAAGAATAAGATTGCATATTAACAAATTTATCTTGTATATTTACATAATCATCTGTATTAGCTTTTCCTTTTGAACAACCTACTAAAGCAAAAGTAAGTATAACAAAAAAAGATTTTTTCAGTAATTTCATATTATTCTCCTTATTTATTTTTATATAAATATACTAAAAAAATCTTTTTATATGCTTATTATTTTATAAATTTATAGTTCCTTTTTTATACATTTCATCAAATGCAAGTATTATACCAACTTTACTATGAAACCAAGTAAGTCCACCTTGCATATAAACAGTATAAGGAGGCTTTATAGGTGCATCTGCACTAAGTTCAATAGATGAACCTTGAACAAAAGCTCCTGCTGCCATTATAACAGGACAGTCATATCCTGGCATATCCCAAGGTTCTGGTACAACAAAACTATCAACAGGTGCTCCTTTTTGAATACCTTGACAAAAAGCTATAACTTTTTCAGCTTCTTTCATTTGTATAGCTTGTACTATATCACTTCTTTTATCTAATGGTTTAGGCTCTACTTCATATCCTAAATTTTCAAATATTTTTGCACAAAATACTGCCCCTTTTAAACTAGATGCTACAACTGTTGGTGCTAAAAATAACCCTTGAATTAAAGCTCCACTAACTCCCAACGAAGGCCCTACCTCTTTACCTAAACCTGGAGCAGTTAATCTATATGCACAATTATCTACATATTCTTTTTTTCCTACTATATATCCACCTACTGGTGCAAGTCCACCACCTGGATTTTTTATTAATGAACCTACTACTAAATCTGCTCCTACTTCTGTTGGTTCAATAATATCTACAAATTCACCATAACAATTATCAACCATACATATAATATCTTGTCTTACACTTTTTACTATTTCTATTATTTTTTTAATTTCTTCTAATGTAAGACTAGGACGATAACTATATCCTTTTGAACGTTGTATAGTAACCATTTTAGTTTTATTTGTTATATTTTTAGCTATATTTTGAAAATCTACTTTACCATTTTCTAATAAATCTAATTGTCTATAAGACACACCATGTTCTTTTAATGAACCTTTTTCTTCTCTACTATATCCTATAACACCCTCTAATGTATCATAAGGCTTACCTACTGGCGAAAAAAGTTCATCACCATATCTTAAATTTCCAAATAATGCAACTGTTAAAGCGTGTGTACCTGATATAATTTGAGGTCTTACTAAAGCATTTTCTGCCTTAAATACATCTTTATAAATTTCTTCTAAAGTATCTCTACCCAAATCATCATAGCCATAACCTGTTGTCATACCAAAATGACAATCACTAAGTTTATTTTTTTGCATAGCTTGTAATACTTTATATTGATTTATTTCTGCATTTTTATCTATACTATCAAATATACTTTTTATACTATTTTCTGCATTTTCACAAAAAGCTAAAACTTTTTCATCTACATTAAAATTTTCTTTTATATAGTTATATGCTATATCCATTTTTTTCTCCTTTGTTAATTTTTATTTATAAATATATCCTTCATATAATTAGACAAGTTATTAGCATTATCAAATTTATTTGTATCTATCCAAATTGCATCTTCTGATTGGTGTTTAAACCAAGTTAACTGTCTTTTAGCAAAATGTCTTGTATCTCTTTTTATTATTTTTATTGCATAGTCAAGGCTATATTCACCTTCTAAATATTTTATCATTTCTTTATATCCAAGTCCTTGCATAGAAACTAATTCTTTTTTATATCCTTTTTCTAATAAATTTTTTACTTCATCTACAAGCCCATTTTTTAACATTATATCTACTCTTAAATTTATTCTATTATAAAGTTTTTCTCTATCCATATTTAAAACAAAAAATGTAGTATCATATGCTTTTTCTTTTTGTTTTTCTCTTTCATTATGTGTAGATATTTTTTCACCTGTTAATTTATAATATTCTAAAGCCCTTATAACTTTTTTTACATTATTTTTGTGTATAGCTTCTGCTGATTGTTCATCTACTTCTTTTAACATATTATGTAAAAAATCATTACCTTTATTTACTGCTAGTTGTTCTAATTCTTTTCTATAAGTTTCATCTTTTTCAGTTTCTGTAAAATCATTATTATATATTACTGAATTTATGTAAAATCCTGTTCCACCTACTAAAATGGGTACTTTTCCTTTATTTTGTATTTCTTTTATATATTGTGTAGCTTTTTCTTTAAATATAGCAATAGAAAAATCTTCATCTGGATAAAACTCATCTATAAGATAATGTTTTATACTTTGTTTTTCTTCTTCAGTTATTTTTGCTGTTCCTATATTCATATATTTATATACTTGCATACTATCTGCTGATATTATTTCACCATTTATTTTTTTAGCTAATAAAACAGAACTTTCCGTTTTCCCACAAGCAGTAGGACCTGCAATAATTATAAGTGGTTTTTTCATTTTATCCCTCTTTTACATTATTATAAGTGAAAAGGCTTTTTGTCAAAAGTAAAAACAATCAACAAAAAGCCCTAAAAATATTATATCGCACGAGTAACTTTATTAGAACGTAAACATCTTGTACAAACATTGATAGATTTTACAGTTCCATTTTCAATTATTTTAGTTTTCTTAACATTAGGTTTCCAAGTTCTATTAGCACGACGAGAAACTTGGCTACGGTTAATGCTAATTCTATGACCAGTACGAACTGATTTTTCACAAATTTCACATTTAGCCATTGACTAACACCTCCTTAAATAGGTTAAAAACTCATCGCTTAAGATTATATCACATTTTATACTTAAAAGCAACCTTTATATTAAATTTTTTTACTATTTTTTATTACTAAAAATTTACTTTATATTATAATGGTTGATAAATATATAATATTTGGTGTATAATATAATAAAACTTTATATGGAGGTAAAAATTATGCAAAATGATTTAGGTATGATTAATATAGAATCTGAAGCTATTGCTAAAATAGCTGGTCTTGCTACAACTGAATGTTATGGTATTGTTGGTATGGCAAGTAAAAATATGAAAGATGGTATTGTTAAACTACTAAAAATAGAAAGTATTACAAAAGGTGTTAAAGTTCGCATTGAAGATAATAAACTTATATTAGATTTACATATAATTGTAAAATATGGTACTAATATAAAAGCAGTAGCTGAAACTATTATAAGTACAGTTAAATATAAGGTTGAAGAAGCTACAAGTATGGATGTTGCTTCTATAAATATATTTGTTGAAGGAATAAAAATAAATGATTAATTGGGAGGATATAAAAATTGAAATTGTTAATGATAGATGGACATAAATTAAAAAAATTTATTATATCAGGAGCTAACAGGCTTAATAAAAATAGAGAAACTGTTGATGCTTTAAATGTTTTTCCTGTTCCAGATGGTGATACTGGTACAAATATGTCTTTAACTGTTTTATCTGCTGCTAAAGAAGTATCTAAAGTAAATTCTCCTAATATACATGATATTGCTAAAGCTTTATCTTCTGGTTCTTTAAGAGGTGCTAGAGGTAATTCTGGTGTTATATTGTCACAACTTTTTAGAGGATTTTCTAAAGCTTTAGAAGGAAAAGATATTGCTAATGCTAAAGATATTGCTAATGCTTTTACTAGAGGTATGGAAACAGCTTATAAAGCTGTTATGAAACCTAAAGAAGGTACTATTCTTACTATATCTAAAGCTATAAGTGATAAATCTTTAGAAATGGCTAACAAAACTGAAGATATTATGGAAATGATGAAAGAAGTAATATGTTATGCTAATACTATTTTAGATAAAACTGTAAATATGTTACCAGAACTTAAACAAGCTGGTGTTGTAGATGCTGGTGGTAAAGGTCTTTTAACTATTTTAGAAGGTGGCTTATTTGATAATAATGAATATATAGAACTTGATTTAAATCAAAATAATGAAAATACTAATATAGCAAAAAATATAGAAAATGTTGAAATAAAATATGGTTATTGTACAGAGTTTTTTATTAATTTAAATAATAAGAATGAACAAATAGAAAAAGACTTAAAAACTTTTTTAGAAAGTATAGGTGATTCTATTGTAATAGCTAGTGATGATGATTTTATTAAAATACATGTTCATACAGATAACCCTGGTAAAGTTTTAGA
Organism: uncultured Clostridia bacterium; assembly: GCA_944376805.1. Classification (GTDB taxonomy): domain Bacteria; phylum Bacillota; class Clostridia; order Lachnospirales; family CAG-274; genus Tyzzerella. The sequence goes on along the minus strand of CALWDX010000016.1, from coordinate 6,019 downwards.
ACGTGCCTTACTTGTAGGTAGTCTTGATAATATAAAAATTGAAAATATGAGAACTCAACATACTAATCTTATAGATTTTAATGTTAAGCAAGAAGATAAAAAAGAAAAAGAATTTGGATTTGTTGCTGTTTCTATTGGTGAAGGTATAAATAATCTTTTTAAAGAATTTGGAGTAGATGAAATTATACAAGGTGGGCAAACTATGAACCCTAGTATAGAAGATATTTTACTTGCTGTTGAAAAAGTTAATGCTAAAAATGTATTTATATTACCTAATAATAAAAATATTATATTAGCAGCTAAACAAGCTAAAGAAGCATATAATAAAAAAAATATTTATGTTATTGAAACTATTAGTATAACTCAAGGATTTGCATCTTTAACAAGCTTTTTATCTACTGCTACTTTAGAAGAAAATATACAAAATATGCAAGATGCAATAGAAAATGTATGTACTGGTCAAGTTACATTTGCTGTTAGAGAAACTAAAATAGATAACTTTGATATAAAAGAAAATGATATTTTATGTATGCTTGAAGGCAAAATTAATAATGTATCAAAAGAAATTGAAGAAGGTACAAAACAACTTATTGATAATATGATAGAAAAAACAGAAGATGCTAGTATTATTACAATATATTTTGGCGAAGATATTGAAGAAAAACAGGCTTTAAAATTAAAAGAATATATTAGTGAAAAATATGATTATCTTGATATAGAAATTATATATGGTGGCCAACCTTTATACTATTATGTTATTTCCGTTGAATAAGAGGAGCTAAAAAGCTCCTTTTTTATAACTAAAATAAAAATAATATATATTAATTAAGGAGTTTAAAATGTTACTATCTGATAATATTATAAATATTAAAAATATAGGTGAAGAACGTTCAAAAAAACTACAAAAATTAGGAATAAATACTATAAATGACCTTATAGAATATTTTCCAAGAGATTATGATGATAGAAGTAATATTATAAAAATAAAGGATATACAATTAAATGAAGTAAATACTATAAAAGGAAAAGTAATATGTAGACCTGAAACTACTAAAATAAAAAATTTATCTATTACTAAAATAAAAATAACTGATGGTGATAAATTTTTAGATATAGTTTGGTTTAATCAACCATATTTAAAAAATACTATTAAATATAAATCTGAATATATATTTACTGGGAAAGTAATACAAAAGTATGGAAAAAATAAAATGGAATCACCAGATTATGAAATAATAGATGAAAGAGAACTACTTTCTAATGGACGTATAGTTCCTATATATGCATCTACATATAAATTTCCTCAAAAACTATTTAGAAGTTTAATAAATGAAACAATAAATAATATAAAAGAACAAATAACTGAATTTTTACCTGACGAAATATTAAAAAAACATAACCTTTGTTCTAGAAAATTTGCAATAGAAAATATACATTTTCCTAAAGATAATGATAGCTTTTTTTTAGCAAGACGAAGATTAGTTTTTGAAGAATTATTTCTTCTACAAAGCAAACTTTTACAAATAAAAGGTATTTTAGAAAATAAAGAATGTAATATAATTATAAAAGATATAAATATAAATCCCATTTTAAATATATTACCTTTTAATCTTACAGAGGCTCAAAATAATGTATTAAAAGATATAATAAATGACTTAAAACAAAATAAAGCTATGAATAGACTTATACAAGGTGATGTTGGTTCTGGAAAAACTGTTATTGCTCAAATATTATCATTTATAAGTGTAAATAATGGCTATCAAGTTGCTGTTATGGCTCCTACTGATGTTTTAGCTAGTCAACATTTTGAAGGGTTCAAAAATATATTTGATAAGTTAAATATTAAATGTGTCTTTCTTTCTGGAAATCAAAAAGCTAAAGAAAAAAAAGAAAACTATACTCTTATACAATCTGGAGAAGCTAAAATTATAATAGGTACTCATGCTATAATACAAGATAAAGTTATATTTAAAAATTTAGGTGTTGTTATAACTGATGAACAACATAGATTTGGCGTTAAACAAAGAGAAATTTTATCTAAAAAAGGTAAAAATCCTCATACACTTGTTATGACTGCAACTCCTATACCTAGAACTTTAGCTTTAATTTTATATGGTGATTTAGATATATCTATTATAGATAAATTGCCTCCAGGTAGACAAAAAATAGAAACTATATATGTAAACTCAACATATTATAATAGATTATATGATTTTATTAAAAAAAATGCTAATGAAAAAAGACAATCATATATTATATGTCCTATGATAGATGAAAATGAAAAGCTAGAACTAAAGTCAGTTTTATCTTATACAGAACAATTAAAAAATGAAATATTTAAAAATTATAGTGTAGAATGTATTCATGGAAAAATGAAAAATGTCGAAAAACAAAATATAATGAATAAATTTTATAATGGTGAAATAGATATTTTAATATCTACAACTGTTATAGAAGTTGGTATAAATGTACCTAATGCTACAATAATGATTATAGAAAATGCTGAAAGGTTTGGTATATCTCAATTACACCAACTTAGAGGACGTGTTGGGCGTGGTAGTGAAAAATCTTATTGTATTTTAGTTAGTGATAGTAAAAATAATCAATCTAAACAAAGACTTAATACAATGGTTAAATATAGTGATGGTTTTATATTAAGTGAAAAAGATTTAGAAATTAGAGGTACTGGTGATTTCTTTGGTACAAGACAACATGGTATACCTGATATGAAAATAGCTAATTTATATAAAGATATAGAAATCTTAAAAGAAGTACAAAAATCTTCAATAAAATTATTTAAAGATGACCCTATGCTTATAAAAGAAAATAATAAACTATTAAAAGAAAAAATTGAACAATTTTTTAATATACTTGACAATACTGTTTCTTTATAGGAATAATACCATAAATTAGTATTTATTATTATATTATTTTTTGTTAATTTTTTATAAAAATTATATATATTTTTATAAATTTTTCCTTTACTAACATACAAAAATTAGTTATAATTAAAAAGAACGCTTTAGTTATAATTTATATACTAAACGTATTATTTTATTTGAAAGGAAACTATATATGAGAGTTATTTCTGGCTCTGCTAGAGGGCTTAAACTTAAATCTCCTGAAGGTTTAAACACCAGACCAACTACAGATAGGATTAAAGAATCTTTATTTAATATTATTTCTCCATATTTATATAATTGTTCTTTTTTAGATTTATTTAGTGGTAGTGGTGCAATAGGTATAGAAGCCTTATCAAGAGGTGCAAAAGATGCTACTTTTGTAGAATTTAATAAAAATAGCATTGAAACAATAAAACAAAATATAAACTTATCTAAATTTAAAGAAAAATCTACTATATATAATTTAGATGTAGTTGAAGCAATTAATATTTTAGGTAATAATAATAAAAAATTTGATATAATATTTTTAGACCCACCATATGATAAAGGACTTTTATTACCTTCATTAAAAAAAATTGAAGAAAAAGATTTATTAAAAAATAATGGTTTTATTATTTGTGAACAACATATAAATGAACCTGAAATTATTTTAAATAATTTATATACATATAGAGTTAAAGAATATAAAATTACAAAAATGGTTTTTTTAGAATATAAAAATTAATAAAGTAAGGAGGTTATTTTTTGAAAGCAGTTTATCCTGGTAGTTTTGACCCACCTACAAATGGACATTTAGATATAATAACTAGGGCTAGTAAATTAACAGATACTCTTATTGTAGCAGTATTAAATAATCCATCAAAAAATCCTATGTTTTCTACTAATGAAAAATTAGAAATGTTAAAAGAACTTACTAAAAATATGCCTAATGTAAAAATAACTAGCTTTTCTGGATTATTAGTAGATTTTTGCAAACAAAATGATTGTAAAATAGTAATAAGAGGATTAAGAGCTTTAACTGATTTTGAATATGAGTTTCAAATAGCACTTACTAATAAAACAATGGATAAAGAAATAGAAACTCTTTTTATGCCAACAGATACTCAAAACCTTTGGTTAAGCTCTAGTGTTGTAAAAGAAATTGCTACATTTGGTGGAAAATATGATGGTATGGTCCCCAAAATCGTAAAAGATAGATTAGAAAAAAAAGTTAATAATAAAGGAGTGTGTTAATATGCAAGAATATACTAAAGTAGATGACTTAATAGATGAACTATTTACTTTAATAAGTGAAAGTAAGAGTGGAAGTCTTTTTGGTGGAAGGGGAATTGACAAAGATGAAGCTTTTAATATTCTAGAAGATATTAGATATAATCTTCCTAGAGAGTTAAAAGAAGCTAAAAAAATAATTGATAATGCTGATAAAATTTTACAAGATGCTAATTTAGAAGCTAATAAAATTATTAAAATGGCTGAAGAAGAAGCACAAGCTATGGTCAGTGAACATCATATTACTAAAATGGCTAAAATGATGGAAGAAAATAAAAGAAAAGAAATGAAAGAATATGTTACAGAAATGAGAGATGGTGCTATAAATTATGCTGATAGCTGTCTCTTAGATGTAGAAAAAATTCTACAAGATTCTTTAAATGAAATAAACTATATAACTAAAAATATGGAAGAACGTCTTTCTCAAGAATTAGAAAGAGTCTATAAAAATAGACAAGAAATAAAAATGGAAGATCTATATAATAATTAAAGTAGGAGCTTTTAAGAGTGATAAGAAATGGGTAAGTATATTAAAAATAATAAAAAAATATCAAAAATAGTTAGTGTAATATCAGTTTTAACTTCAGCATTACTACAAACTTTTGTAATACAAGCATTTATAAAACCTGCTGATTTACTTTCAAGTGGATTTACAGGTATTGCATTATTAATAGATAAAATATCAACAGTATTTTTTGGACATTCAATATCTATTTCATTTCTATTAATAGCATTAAATTTACCAGTTGCATTGTTATGTTATAGAGCAATTAGTAAACGATTTGTATTTTATTCTTTATTACAAGTATTTTTTAGTAGTATATTTTTAAAGATTTTTGAATTTGAACCTTTTTTTAATACAAATGATGATATTTTAAATGTTATATTTGGTGGTTTTCTATATGGTATAGGCATAGTATTAGCTTTAAAAGGACGTGCCTCAACAGGTGGTACAGACTTTATAGCATTATATGTATCTAATAAAAAGGGTAAGTCTATATGGAATCATGTTTTTATATTTAATGTAATACTTTTATGTATATTTGGAATTCTATTTGGTTGGACAGAAGCTGGATACTCTATATTATTTCAATATGTATCTACTAGGACTATTTCAACATTCCATCAAAGATATGTTCGAGTTACACTTCAAATGACAACTTCTAAACCTAATGAAGTTGTAGATTCTTATATTAGACATTTTAGACATGGTTTATCTTGTATAGATGCTATTGGTGGATATAGCAAAAAAAATGTTACTGTAATACATACCGTTGTATCTTCTTATGAAGTACCTGATATTGTAGAAACTATGAAAATGGTTGATCCATATATAATAATAAATAGTTTTAAAACAGAAGAGTTTTATGGTAGATTTTATCAAGCACCTATAGATGAATAAATTATTTAAAAGGCTATAGAATTATCTATAGCCTTTTAAAATAAAAAATATTAATTAAATTATAACTTATTACTTAATAAGAAAAAACCATATAACAATTATATGGCTTAAAAATAGTTGCGGGAGCCGGATTTGAACCGACGACCTTCGGGTTATGAGCCCGACGAGCTACCAGGCTGCTCCATCCCGCGTCATTATTAAATTGGATTTTAGTGATAAAGTGGGTGGAGAAGGATTCGAACCTTCGAAAGACTAGCTAACAGATTTACAGTCTGCCCCCTTTGGCCACTCGGGAATCCACCCTTATTTTTAATAATAATAAGCCGATGAAGGGACTCGAACCCCCAACCTGCTGATTACAAGTCAGCTGCTCTGCCAATTGAGCCACATCGGCTTATTTAATACGGCAACCACTTACTTTCCCAGGCGGTCTCCCACCAAGTAT
>CALWDX010000015.1 GCA_944376805.1 uncultured Clostridia bacterium | reverse complement strand
GTCACACCATGGGAGTTGGAAGCGCCCGAAGCCTGTGACCTAACCGTGAGGGAGGAGCAGTCGAAGGTGAAGCCAGTGACTGGGGTGAAGTCGTAACAAGGTAGCCGTATCGGAAGGTGCGGCTGGATCACCTCCTTTCTAAGGAAAAAGGTTGAAAATTCACGGATTATTTAGTTTTGAGTGTTTAATACACTAAAAAGTTTCCGGTGATGATGCGTTTAGGGGAAACACCCGTTCCCATACCGAACACGATGGTTAAGACCTAAACGGCTGATGATACTTGGTGGGAGACTGCCTGGGAAAGTAAGTGGTTGCCAGATTTAACGGGGTGTAGCGTAGCTTGGCTAGCGCGCCTGATTTGGGATCAGGAGGTCGCAGGTTCGAATCCTGTCACCCCGATTTTTAACTTAATATGGATCAGTAGCTCAGCTGGATAGAGCAACGGCCTTCTAAGCCGTGGGTCGGGGGTTCGAATCCCTCCTGGTTCATTTTTGCTAACATATGGTGGGTATGGCGCAGTTGGTTAGCGCGCCAGATTGTGGCTCTGGAGGTCACGGGTTCGAATCCCGTTATCCACCCTTAATAATAATGCGGGTCACTAGCTCAGTTGGTAGAGCACTGGACTTTTAATCCAGGTGTCCCGGGTTCGAACCCCGGGTGACTCATAGATTTAGTCAGATATAGAAATGTATCTGGCTTTTTTGTTTTTAAAATACTAAATTAATATTTTTAAAATTAATTGCATTTTTATTTATATTAGTTTATAATATTATTAATTTTATACTTTAAAATTTATTTGTAAATTACATATTTAATATAATTTTGGGATAAAAACAATATTATTATTTTTGCATATAATAAAGTATTTAAAATAAATATTTAGTTATAGGAAAGAGGTTTAATTATGTCTAAAAAAGTTGTTGCAGTATTATTTGGGGGGCAATCTTCTGAACATGAAATATCAAAAAAATCTGCTTTTACAATAATATCAAATTTATCTAAAGATAAATATTCAGTTATTCCTATATATATATCAAAAGATGGTCAATGGAAAATATATGATGGTCCAATAGAAAATATATGTAATACAGAGTGGGAAGCATATTCAACTAATGCCATTATAAGTCCAGATGTATCACATAAAGGAATAATAAGAATAGTTGGTGATAAAATTAAAATTATGCCAATAGATGTTGTTATACCTGTTTTACATGGTAAATGGGGAGAAGATGGAACAATACAAGGTCTTTTGGAACTAGCTAAAATACCTTATGTTGGTTGTGGTGTTTTATCATCTGCTGTGTGTATGGATAAATTATATACAAAAATTATTGCCAATAGTATAGGTATAGAACAAGCTAATTATAAAGTGGTATATAAATATGAAATAGAAAATATAAATAGTATATATAAAGATATTGAAAAAGAAATAGGTTATCCTTGTTTTATAAAACCAGCTAATGCAGGTTCTTCTAAAGGAATATCAAAAGCTAACAATAAACAAGAATTGTTAGATGCTATTAATAATGCTTTATTATATGATATTAAAGTTATTATAGAACAAAATATTAATGGTAGAGAAGTAGAATGTGCTGTTTTAGGTAACTATGATGTTAAAGCTACAAATGTTGGAGAAGTTTTATCTGCTTTAGAATTTTATGATTATGATGCAAAATATAATAATCCAGAATCTAAGACAGTAATACCAGCTAATATAGAAGAAAGTATATCTAAAGAAATACAAGAAAAAGCTATAAAAATATTTAAAGCATTAGATGGTAGAGGATTATCAAGAGTAGATTTCTTTATAGAAAATGATACAAACAAAGTTATATTTAATGAAATAAATACTTTTCCAGGGTTTACTTCTATAAGTATGTATCATATGTTATGGAAAAATAAAGGAATACTTTTACCAGAACTTTTAGATAATCTTATAGAATTAGCTTTTGAAGATTTTAATAATAAAAGTGTGGAGTAAGTTTTATGAGTAATACTGACAAAAGACCAATAGGAATATTTGATTCAGGCGTTGGTGGACTTACAATAGTAAAAGAAGTTATAGAAGTTTTACCAAAAGAAGATATAATTTATTTTGGAGATACTGCAAGAGTTCCTTATGGTTCAAAATCTAAAGAATTAGTATATAAATTTTCTTGTCAAATAATAAGATTTTTAAAAGAAAAAAATGTCAAAGCTATTATTATAGCTTGTAATACAGTAAGTTCTAATTGTTATGAGGATTTAAAAAAAGAATTTTTTGATATTCCAATAATTGAAGTATTAGAACCAGGTGTAAAATCTGCTATAAAAGTTACTAAAAATAATAAAGTAGGAGTTATAGGTACAGAAGCTACTATAAGAAGTGGTGAATATGAAAGAAAATTAAAAGAAAATATAAAAGATATACAGGTATATTCTAAATCTTGTCCACTATTTGTACCTTTAGCAGAAGAAGGATTTTTGGAAGATAAAATAACTGTTGATGTTGCAGAAAAATATTTGAAAGATTTAAAAAACTATAATATAGATTCTCTTATATTAGGTTGTACACATTATCCATTATTAAAAGAAAGTATAAAAAAGGTTATGGGGGATAAAGTTAAAATAGTAAATCCAGCTTTTGAAACAGCTTTAAAAATGAAAAATTATTTACAACAAAATAATTTAGAAAATAAAAATGGTGGTAGTCATAAATTTTATGTAAGTGATAAAAATGATAAATTTGATTTTATATGTTCTTTAGTATTAAAAGAAAATCATATAGCAGAAAAAGTAAGTATAGAAAATTACTAAGAATTATATTGAATTATTTTTTATATTATAGTATAATGTATATTATAAATGTAAATATTAACAATAAATAAATTAAAATAATTAGATATGGAGGTTATAATATGGCTAAAATATTAGGTAGTAAAGAAGAATTTGAAAATGAAGTATTAAAAGCAGGAGTTCCAGCAATGGTAGACTTTTTTGCAACTTGGTGTGGACCTTGTAAAATGTTAAGTCCAGTTATAGATGAAATTGCTAGTGAAATGGAAGGCAAAGCAGTAGTTGTTAAAGTAGATAGTGACCAATTAGGTGAACTTTGTGCTGAATATAATATTAGATTATTACCAACACTTGTATTTTTTAAAGATGGTAAAGAAGTAGATAAAATAGTTGGCGTTGCAGAAAAAGAAGATATTATTGAAAAATTAAATTCTTTAGCATAATTATAGATGAAAAGGTTAGATTTTTTCTAACCTTTTTTAATATTAATATTTAAATAAAGTATTACAATTTTCATACTATTTTTTATTTTTTAGCTAATTCAAAAGTTTTTATATTCTTTTTTCATTCTATATTTTTAATTTGAAAATAATTTTAAAATAAAAGGATAATAAGTTTTAAATTGTCTTTCTAAACACATTAAACCAATTTTATTTAATTCATATGGACTTAAGTTATTAAGTATATTTGTCATTTTATCAGTATAAAAATCAAAAAAGCTCATATAAAAACTCCCTTTTATTTTAATTTTACCATAAAAGTAATAAATAATAAATCATATTTTTTTATTAAAATGAATATTATAAAATATAAGAAATTTAAGGGAGGTGTATTTATGGACGAATTTACTTCTACTCTTGTCCAAAAATTTAATTTTAAACCAAAATATATTCGTAGAAAAAAATATATGTATATATGTAATACAGACAGGGGTATAAAAGTAATAAGACCAGTTAACTATTCAACAGACAAAATCGTATTTGTACATAATATAAAGCAACATTTATTAAAAAAAGGCTTTAATAATATAGATTTTTATTATATTTCAGAAGAAAATTTACCATATGTAATAAATGAAGATATAATTTATATTATGGCAGATTATATAGATTTAGAAGAATGTGATTTAACTAAAGAAACAGACACTAAAAAAACAATAGAATTACTAGCAAATTTTCACAAATTATCACAAGGGTTTAAAACAGATTATTCTAATAAAGATATATATAGCTTAGATATAAAAGAAGTATTTATAAAAAAATTAGAAAATTTAAAGAAGATGAAAAGAATAGTTACAAAGCAAAAGAAGCTTACAGATTTTGAATTAGCTTTTATTAGAACTTTTGACTATTTTTATAATAATGCAATAAAGTCAATAGAAATACTAGATAAAAATAAATATGAAAATTTGAATAAATTAGCTATAAAAAATGGTATGATATGTCATAATAGAATAAAAGAAGAAAATATTTTAATAGGAAATAAAAGTACATATTTAACACAGCTTGAAAATATAACGATAGACCATTTTATATATGACTTAGCAAATTTTATAATTAGATATATAAAAAAGCACCCAGAAGATTATATAAAATTAGAAGATATTTTAAGTACATATTCTAAAATAAATTATATAGATGGTAATATTTTACCTATATTATATGCCCTTATTAAGTTTCCTAATAGATATATAGAAACTTGTCAAAGTTTTTTTGATAGAAGAAGAAATTTTACACCAATTTCAATATCTAGTGATTTACAAAATATATTGGATTTGAAAGATTTTCAAGAAAACTATATTTCAAAAATAAAATATTAAAATAAACCCCACTTTTAATAAGTGGGGAATTAAATTATATAATATTTTTTATATTTAAGTCTTTATCCATAATAACAATATTTGCAACTTTTCCAGTAGATATACTACCCATTTTATCAAATATGTTAATACTTTCAGCAGGATTTTTAGTACAAGCTTTAATAGCAGACTCTAAAGGTATACCAAAAGATACAGCTTTTCTCATACAATCAAAAAGATTTGTAGCTGAACCAGCAATAGTACCATCAGCTAAAGTTGCTTTTCTATCTTTCATAGTAACTTCTTGACCACCAAGTTCATAAGTACCATTTTCCATACCAGTAGCCATCATAGCATCACTTACTAAAATAACTCTATCATCACCAAACATTTTAAATGTAGCTCTAATCATACTAGGGTGAATATGTATACCATCACATATAATTTCTACAAAAGTATTTTCATTGTCAAGTGCAGCACCAACTACAGACGGTTCTCTATGGTTAAATGGAGGCATAGCATTAAATAAATGAGTAGCTCTTGTAGCACCTAAATCATATGCTTGTTTAGCAATGTCATAACTAGCAGTAGTATGACCTAGTGATACACTAACAGTTTTAGACATTTCTTTAATAAATTCTAGACCACCTTCACACTCAGGTGCCATTGTAATAATTTTAATCATATTGTTACAAGCTTCATTAAGTTCTTTAAATAAATTTATTTCTGGGTTTATTATAAACTTATCATCTTGAGCACCTTTTTTAGCAGAAGAAAGGAAAGGACCTTCCATATGTATACCTACTATATTAGCACATTCTTTTGGTAAATCTGTTGTAGCAGTATTAAATATTTCTTTTAATAAATCTTTTTTTAAAGTCATAGATGTAGGACAAAATGCTGTTATACCTTGACTTTTTAAATATTTAGCAATAGATAAAAGTCCACTAACATCTTTATCACAAAAATCGTGTCCAGTTGCACCATGTATATGAGTATCTATAAGACCAGGTATAACATAGTTTCCATTAGCATCTATTTCTGTTTTATCAGAAACTTCATCTAAACTAGAAACTATAATACCATTTTCTATATAAATATCTTTTTTTTCAAAAACACAATTTTCATTAAAAACTAAACCATTTTTTATAATCATAATAAGCTGTTGCCAAAAATATATAAAAATATATATATTTTTATATTGGCTATTCCTTTCTTTAAATTATTTTATTATAAAAGACCTTTTTCTTTTATAATAGATAAAGCATCATCATCAGCAACAATAGTTACATTGTTATGAAGTTGTAAAATAGATGCAGGTACACTTGGAACTATTTCACCATATATAGCTTTGTAAAGAGCATCTGCTTTAGATTTACCAGAAGCTACTAATAATATACTTTTAGCTTGCATAATATTTTTTATACCCATAGAATATGCAAACTTAGGTACTAAATCTAAACTAGCAAAAAATCTTGAATTAGCTTTAATAGTATCATCTGTAAGTTTAACACAGTGAGTTTCTTTTTCAAAAGCTTCACCAGGTTCATTAAATCCAATATGACCATTACCACCAATACCTAAAAGTTGTAAATCAATACCACCTAAAGATTTAATAACTTGGTTATATCTAGCACATTCTTTTTTAGAATCTTCTTCAAGACCATTTGGGATAAATGTGTTATTAATATCAATGTTAACATGATCAAAAAGATGTTTTCTCATAAAATAAGCATAACTTTGGTCATTATCTTTAGATAGCCCTTTATATTCATCTAAATTTACAGCTTTAACCTTAGCAAAATCTAAATCGCCTTTTTTATACCATTCTACAAGTTGTTTATAAGTTCCTTCTGGTGTAGAGCCTGTTGCAAGACCTAAAACACTATCTGGTTTTATAATAACTTGAGCTGATATAATATTAGCGGCCTTTCTACTCATATCATTATAATCTTTAGCATTATATATAACCATTTTTTATACCTCCATAAATAATATATTTGTAATTTTATTATACCTAATTAAAGTAAAAATTTCAATAATTCTTTTAATTTTTAAAAGTAAAAAAGTAATAATTTTAATTAAATAATAACCTTAAATTTAAGTAAATTTATATAAAATTTATAAAAAGTTGATTATTTTACTTTTATATCTATTATTTTATTTTTATATATGATAAAATTAAAATGTAAAATTTAAATTTTAGGAGGTTTTTATGAAGAGTGATATACAAATAGCTAATGAAGTAAAAATGGAAAATATAGAAAAAGTATTAGAAAAGTTTGATATAACTTATGATGATTTAGAACTTTATGGAAACTATAAAGCAAAAGCATCTAATAGTCTTTATAATAAATTAAAAGATAAAGAAAATGGTAAACTAGTTTTAGTAACAGCAATAAATCCAACACCAGCTGGTGAAGGAAAAACAACAACTACAATAGGACTTTCTCAAGCACTTAATAAAATAGGTGTTAAATCAGTTGTTGCACTTAGAGAGCCATCTCTTGGACCTTGTATGGGGATAAAAGGAGGAGCTGCAGGTGGTGGATATTCACAAGTTGTACCTATGGATGAAATAAATTTACATTTTACAGGTGATTTACACGCAATAACAACAGCTAATAATTTACTTAGTGCAATGTTAGATAATCATATACATCAAGGTAATAGCCTTAATATAGATACAAGAAATATTACTTGGAAAAGAACTCTTGATATGAATGATAGGGCACTTAGAAATGTTACAATAGGTCTTGGTGGCAAAATAAATGGTGTACCAAGAGAAGATGGTTTTATGATAACAGTTGCATCTGAAATAATGGCTATATTATGTTTAGCAAACGACTTACAAGATTTAAAAGAACGTCTTGGAAAAATAATAGTAGGTTATAGTGTATCAGGTGAGCCTATTACAGCTAAAGATTTAAAAGCTAATGGTGCAATGACAGTTTTACTAAAAGATGCAATAAAACCAAATTTTGTACAAACTTTAGAACATACACCAGCTATTATACATGGTGGACCTTTTGCTAACATAGCACATGGTTGTAATAGTGTACAAGCTACAAATCTTGCTTTAAAATTATCAGATGTAGCTATTACAGAGGCAGGTTTTGGAGCAGATTTAGGAGCTGAAAAGTTTTTTGATATTAAGTGCCGTATGGCTGATTTAAAACCAGATGCAGTAGTAATAGTAGCTACTATAAGAAGTTTAAAATTTAATGGTGGAGTTGAAAAACAAGATTTTTCCACACCAAATGTTGAAGCCGTTAAAAAAGGTTTTGCTAATCTTGAAAAACACATTGAAAATGTTAAAAAATATGGTTTACCAATAGTTGTAACATTAAATTCATTTACAACAGATACAAAAGAAGAAATAGATTTTGTAAAAGAACAATGTGAAAAAATAGGTGTAAAATTTGCTTTATCAGAAGTATGGGCAAAAGGTGGAGAAGGTGGTATAGAACTTGCTAATCAAGTTTTAGAAGCTTTAAAGGAAGAAGCTAATTTTAAAGTATTATATGATGAAAAATTATCAATAGAAGAAAAACTTAATATTATTGCAAAAGAAATATATGGTGCAGATAGTGTTAAAATATTACCTAAAGCAAAAGCTGAAATAGATCAAATAGAAAAAATAGGACTTGACAAAATGCCTATATGTATAGCAAAAACACCAGCATCATTTTCAGACAATCCTAATCTTTTAGGGCGTCCAACTGGTTTTGATATAACTATAAAAGAGGTTAGAGTTTCGGCTGGTGCAGGGTTTATAGTAGCTTTAGCAGGTGATGTTATGGTTATGCCAGGATTACCAAAATTACCAGCAGCAGAAAATTTAGATATAGACGAAAATGGAAATATAGTAGGATTATTTTAAATTATAGCATTATTAAAAGCCAACATAAATGTTGGCTTTTAATAATAAAATCATTAGTTACTAGGGGGTAAACTTGACATTAAGTCTCGTAAAATAAAGGTTAGTTATATTAATTTTGTAAAAATAAAAAAATTAATAATAACAATTAAATAATACAATATATTTTTTATATTTTCAAGAAAAAAAGAGAAAAAAAGTAAGATTTATTAGTAATTAATAATAAATCTTACTTTTTTAATATACTTTTTATACAATTCCTACAAAAAAACTATATATTATATTATTTTATTGTACTTGAAAGATTAGGTTCACCTTTAGATACAACACGTTGTTTTATAACAGGAATTAATACACCTTTATTTGTTCCAAATTCTATAATAAACACTTGGTCTGCTATATCAGTAACTTTTCCATATATACCACTATCTAATAAAACCCAATCACCAACTTTAATTTCAGATTGAAGTTCTTCCATTTTCTTTTCTCTTTTTTTCTGTGGTCTAACACCTATAAAATAAAATATTAAAACAATAAATAAAATATAAATGATTATACCTGGTAAAGTAGCAAAAAATCCTAAACCACTAGGTGCAGCAGCTTGAGCTTGATTTGTAGTATTAGCAGTTTGAGCAACAGTTTCACCACCAGTTATAACAGTATTTAATAGTGTAAAATTCATTTTAACATCTCCTATAAAAATATATTAAATGTATATAATATACATTTTTACAATAAAACAATTATATAATATTATAAAAATTTAGTCAAGGGAAAGTACTTGTATTAAGATAAGTGTTAGGAACGTCACCTTCAAATACAGTATTTACAAGCATTAATTTTCTTGATATATCTATATCTTTTTTATATATAGGATTTATTATACTAATGCTACAATTAATATTTAAGTATACTTGAAAGTTTATTTGGTTTATACCAACAGATTGAAAGTTGGTTTCATAGTCAACAATAGCATCACCAATAGAACTTAAATAAACTGTAAAAGCTGGACCTAATTCAGAAAATGCACTTATACCAGAAAATACACCTATAGGT
The DNA here is from genome assembly GCA_944376805.1 of uncultured Clostridia bacterium. GTDB lineage: Bacteria > Bacillota > Clostridia > Lachnospirales > CAG-274 > Tyzzerella. The sequence continues at coordinate 48,672 of CALWDX010000015.1, read as the reverse complement.
AATTCTATTTTTGTATCTTTAATGTTTTTTAAATTTGTTGAAAGCTCTTCAGATACATTTGCACAAACATTATTTATAAGTATAGTATCTACATCTAAATAAGTTTTTTTATTATTTTCATCAAAGTTTTTATTAAAAAAATCATTAGTATATAAATTAAGGTCTTTTATAACTTTTTCTACACTTTTGTTTATTTCTTGACTTACAATATTTGTTGCATATTTTTGACTTACTTTTATAGCTGTTGGTAAAACTTCATTTTCAAATTGTAAAATAAATAAGTAAATTGACCAAGTAAATAAACATAATAATGAAAGAGTAAGAAAAGGTATTTTAAAAAATTTTTTTCTTTTTAATTTTCTTTTTTTTTGAAACATTTTATATCACCTTTACGTTATGTAAAAATATTGTAACAAAATTGTTACAATATTTTTAAAAATTAATTTTTTTACTTTATTAATTTATTTATATTTGGTATAATATATACTTGAAAAGGAGTCGATTTAATGAGTCAACAAAGAAATAATGAAAGAACTAAACAAAACAATGTTAAAGGACCTAGAACGACTAATAACATACAAGCTAGAAACAATCCTAATAAGTTAAATAATACTGTTAAAAGGGAAACAATTAAACAACAACCTTTAAGAAATAACTTAGAAAGAAGACCTGTTTCTAGTGGGCAAAATAAAAAAGAGCCCCAAATAGAGCAAAAAAGAGAAGTAAAAAAAGAAAATAAAAAAGAATCTGATAAAAAGAAAAGAAAAAAATCTAAAAAGAAAAGATTTAAAAGAACTTGTCTTGGCTTTATATTGACTATGATTATTGTTATAGCTGTAGTAGGTGGTGTAGGTGCAGGTATATTTGTAAAAATAATACAAGATTCACCAAATTTAGAACTTATATCTGTAGAACCTAATGTTTATACATCTATTGTATATGATAAAGATGGAAAAGAAATAGACCGTTTCCATGGAAAAGAAAATCGAGAATATGTTACATTAGATGAAATAGCAGTAAACTTACAAGATGCAGTAGTAGCTGTAGAAGATGAAAGATTTTATGAACATTTTGGTATAGATATAAAAGGTATCTTAAGGGCAGCTTATACAACTGTAGTAAATAAATTAACAGGTTCAACAGGTTTACAAGGTGCTAGTACAATAACACAACAGCTTATAAAAAATAATGTAACAAAAGTAACTAGAAATACTATAGAAACAAAAATACAAGAACAATATTTAGCTGTTATGTATGAAAAGAATTTAGAAGAAAAATATGGAAGTAAAGAAAAAGCTAAAAAATATGTATTAGAGCTTTACTTAAATACAATTGCATTAGGACATGGTTATAATGGTGTTCAAGCAGCTGCACTTGGCTATTTTAATAAAGATGCAAAAGATTTAACATTAGCAGAAAGTGCTTGTATAGCAGCTATAACTAATAACCATTCTTTATACTCTCCTAGAACTCAACCAGAAAACAATAAAAAAAGGGTAACAAAAATATTGAATCATATGTTAGAACAAGGTATGATTACTCAATCAGAATATGATGAAGCAATGGCTGAAGATTTATATTCTAAAGTGTCAGATGGTAATGCACAAAAGAAAGTAGAAGGTAATGTTATACATGGATATTTTGAAGATGCATTATTTGAGCAAGTATCTGAAGATTTACAAGAAAAACATAATATAAGTAAAGCACAAGCAGATAATCTTATATATAATGCTGGTCTACAAATACACTCTACAAAAGATGTTAATATGCAAAATATATTAGAAAGTTCTTTTGCAAATGATGAACTTTTCCCAAATGTAGTATATAAATATGATGTAACATATACAGTTTCTATTGAAGATACTACAACAGGTAAACAACAACATACAGATTATAGACAATTTGTAAAAACTAAAGAAGCTGGTGATGAATTTGTAGCAAATAAAAAAGCAGAAATAGAGAAAAATCTTTCACAAAATCAAAAAATAGTTGCAGATAGAGTAAGTTTTTCTATTCAACCTCAAGCATCTATGGTTATAATGGATTATAAAACAGGTAATGTAACTGCTCTTATAGGAGCTAGAGGTGAAAAAACTGTTAATAGAGGTTTTGATAGAGCTACAGATGCGAAAAGACAACCAGGTTCAGTATTTAAAGTTTTAGCATCATATGCTCCAGCAATAGATATGGGTGTTTTAATGCCAGGTAGTGTTATTGTAGATGAGCCTATAAAAATAGGAAATTATAGCCCTAAAAACTGGTATGGTGAAAACTATAGAGGTCCTTCTACAGTTCGTAAAGGTATAGAACAATCTATGAATATATTAGCTGTTAAAGCAATGGATATGGCTGGTGTAGATGCAGCATATAAGTACTTATTAAACTTTGGATTTACAACTTTAGAAAATGATAACCATTTATCAACAGCATTAGGTGGTATAACTTATGGTGTTACACAAATGGAAGTTACAGCAGCTTATGCAGCGATTGCTAATGGTGGTAAATATTATGAACCTAAACTTTATACTAAAGTTTTAGACCATGATGGAAATGTTATATTAGATGCCACAACAAGAGAAGCTAAGCAGGTTATAAAAGAAACAACTGCTTATATGCTTACAGATATGATGGAAGATGTTGTTACAAAAGGTACAGGTACAGCTGCTAGATTTAAAAATATATCTATGCCTATTGCAGGTAAAACTGGTACTACACAAGAAGTTAGAGATTTAACATTTGTAGGCTATACTCCTTATTATGTTGCTGGTATATGGTTTGGATATGATAGATATGATGATGTAGTACCTAGTATGATGGCTAGAGTAGGTGGAAAGCGTGTTATAGCAAATGATAAATATCATTTAGTATTATGGCGTGATGTTATGGAAAAAATTCATAAAGATTTACCTAAAGCTAGCTTTGGACCAAGACCAAAAGGTATTGTAGATGTATCTATATGTTTAGATTCAGGACTTATAGCAACAGATGATTGTAAAAAAGATCCAAGAGGAAATAGAGTTATTGTAGATATGTTCTTAAAAGGTACAGAGCCTAAAAAAGCTTGTGATAGACATCAAGTAATTTCTATTTGTAAAGATAGTGGTAAATTAGCTGGAGATTTTTGTCCACCAGAAAGTATACAAATAAAATCAATATTTAATTTCACAGATAAAAATCCAGCACCAACACAAGTTTGTGATATACATTTAGAAAAAGATATTACAGTAGACCCTAATTCTTCAGAAAGTACAAGTGAAGGAGAAACATTAACGGAAAATAATAGTGAAACAGAAAGTCAAACAATTATAATAAATCCTTCAGATAATACAACATCTTCTCAAGATGTAAGTAAAGAAACTACTACTTTACCAGAAGAAGTAGGAAATGTTGTTCCTTCTGTTCCACAAGAACAAACAACACAAGCTACAACAGTAGCAGAAACTACGACAGAACCACCTACACAAGAGGAAACAGTAGGTGACCCAGTATTTAATGCACCTTAAAAAATAAAGTGAGAATGTATTATACATTCTCACTTTATTTTTTAACTAAGATTTTTAACCTTTTGTTCAATTGTTTCTCTAGAAACGGTATTTAAAGAAGTTATATTACAATCTAAAGCACGCTTAAAGTATTCTAAAGCTTTAGTTTTGTTATTTTGTTGTTCTTCAATATTTCCTAAATGATATAGACTGTCAACAGATTTAGGATTTAGCTCAATAGATTTTAAAAACTTTTCTTTAGCAGTTTTTAAATCATTTTGTTCTAAATATATTTGTCCTAAATTATCCCAAGCAGATGCAAAATTTTCATCATCATCAATAGCTAATTGAGAAATTTCTTTAGCTTTTTCATAATCTTTTACTAATAAATAAAAGTATCCTAATGTTGTAAGAGTATTAGGGCTAACATAGTCATATTTTTTTCTTAAATCCTCTAATGTAGCTATAGCTTTATCCATATCATTTAATCGCCAATATGTACTAGCAATAGCAAGTGGTATATTTTTTTGTAAAAGAACTGTTCTATTAAGAGCAGTAGGAGTAAGACTTTTTTTACTAGCTTTTTTGTCATTAAGTTGCTTAGATTTAAAAAATAAATCTAAAGCTCTATTAAAATCGCCATCTTGTAATAGTACAAGACCATAATTATAAATAGCTAATATATTTTTTGTATTACGTTCAATAGATTTTTCAAAACATATAATAGCACGCTCCCTATCACCTTTTACAAGATAACTATTACCTAAAAAACCATATATATAACCTTTCATAGCTCACCTCAAGTAAAATTATATTATATTAAAAATTTTAACATTAATTGATAAGCTATGCAATATTTAATTATAAAAAACAAGTCTTAAAAATCCTATAACTATTAATATAAGTCCAGATATTATAGAAATTTTACTTTCATCTAAAACTTTAATTATTGTTTTTTTCCCTAAAAATGTACCTAATAGTAAAAAAGTTAATTGAAATATAACAATAAATACAGGAAATAAAAATGTGTTTTTTTCAAAGGAAGATACAGCAATACTTGTACCTATACAATCTAATGATAATGCTATACCTAAATAAAGAGCTTCTTTAGGGTCTATTTTTAGTGAATGGTTTATATCACAAATAGATGGTGTTTTAATAACATTTATAGTTATACCTAAAGATTTTATAAAAAAAGAATATAAGTTTTTATGTTCATTATTTATAGTAGGTATAGAAATAGGTTCTATATTTTCATTTTTTTCAAGACCTTTTTTTATAATAAATAATCCCAATATTACAAGTATTAAAATACTTATAAAAGAAGTTATTTTTTCAGAAAAGAAAGAAGCTATTATATTTCCAAACCATATAGAAACACTTGAAAATAAAAAAGCTATAAAAGAAATAATAGCTAAAGATAAAACTTTAAAATCTATTTTTCTAACACCATAAGATATACCTATACCAAAAGCATCTATACTTAAAGCTAATGCTAAAATAATCATTTTTTTACCTCCTATATATAAATTCTTATTTTATTATATGTTTTATATATAAAAAGGTTAATATATTTTTATACATATTATAAAAATATTAGCATATAAAATAGGACAAGCTAATATAATATATAAATAAATTTTTAAGAGGTGAACAAATGAACTATTATTCAAAAAACATTAAAGAAACAGAAAAAATATTAAAAACGAATATACAAACAGGATTAAGTAGTAAGGAGGCTTTAAATAGGCTTAAACAAAATGGAGAAAATTCAATAAAAGATAATAATAAAAAAAGTAATATATCTAAATTTTTAGCACAGTTTAATGATTTTATGGTAATAATATTATTAATAGCAGGTGCTATATCATTTATAACAAGTTTTTTACAAGGTGAAAAAGATTTTTTAGATGCTATTATAATAGTTTTAATAGTTTTTTTAAATGCTATTTTAGGATTTATGCAAGAAAATAAAGCAGAAAAGGCATTAGAAGCATTAAAGAAAATGTCTTCACCTAAAGCTAATGTTATAAGGGATAATATTTTACAAAAAATTGATAGTGAAAACCTTGTAGTAGGTGATATAATTGTTATAAATAATGGTGATTATATATCAGCAGATGCAAGACTTATAGAATGTACAAATTTAAAAGTAGAAGAAGCATCTTTAACAGGAGAAAGTACAGCAATAGAAAAAACAACAGATATAATAAATATAGAAAATAGTTCTATTGGTGATAGAAAAAATATGGTTTATAGTGGTACATTAGCTATTAATGGTAAGGCAAAAGCAATAGTTACAGCAACTGGTATGCAAACAGAAATGGGTAAAATAGCACATATGCTTATAAGTCACGAAGAAGAACAAACAAATTTACAAAAAAAATTAGAAGAAACGGGTAAAATATTAGGTATAGGAGCATTACTTATTTGTTTTGGTATATTTTTTATAGGTTTATTTAGAAAAATACCACCTTTTGAAATGTTTATGACTTCTGTTAGTCTTGCAGTAGCAGCAATACCAGAAGGTTTACCAGCAATAGTAACTATTATGCTTGCAATAGGCGTTGAAAAGATGGTTAAAAGAAATGCTATAATAAGAAAATTACCAGCAGTAGAGGCTTTAGGTTCTGCTACTGTTATATGTTCAGATAAGACAGGAACTTTAACACAAAATAAAATGAAAGTTATAAAAACATATACAAAAGATAAACAAATGTTATATAGTATAGCTAGTCTTTGTAATAATGTAGAAATAGGACTTGAAAATAAGTTAATAGGAGAGCCAACAGAAATAGCACTTATGGAATTAGCTATACAAAATGGAGTTTATAAAAATAAAGAAGAAGAAATTTTACCAAGAGTAAATGAAATACCTTTTGATTCTAAAAGAAAAATGATGACTACTATACATAGAAATAAAACAGGTTATAAAGTAATAACCAAAGGGGCAATAGATGTACTTTTACAAAAATGTAGTTATTATTATGAAAATGGAAAAGTAGAAAAATTAACAGAAACAAAGAAAAAAGAAATATTAAGAGAAAATATGTCAATGGCTAAAGAGGCTTTAAGAGTTTTAGCTATATGCTATAAAGATAGTGATACATATATAGATGTAAAAAGTAGTAATGTAGAAAAAAATCTTATATTTTTAGGTATGGTAGGTATGATAGACCCACCAAGAGAAGAAACTTATGATGCTGTTATTAAATGTAAAAAAGCAGGTATAAAACCAGTTATGATAACAGGTGACCATATAGAAACAGCAAAAGCAATAGGTAAAAAAATAGGTATTTTAAGAGAAAATGGACTAGCTATAACAGGAGCAGAGTTAGACAATATAAATGAAAAAGAACTTTGTGAAAATATATATAACTATGATATTTTTGCAAGAGTTAGTCCAGAACATAAAGTACGTATAGTAAAAGCCTTTAAAAAAAGAGGTAATATTGTTGCAATGACAGGTGATGGTGTAAATGATGCACCAGCTTTAAAAACTGCTGATATAGGTTGTGCAATGGGAATAACAGGTACAGATGTTGCAAAAGGTGCTGCAGATATTATATTAGCAGATGACAATTTTTCTACAATAGTAGAAGCTGTAAAAGAAGGTAGGTCAATATATGAAAATATAAAAAAGTCAGTACACTTTTTATTATCTAGTAATATAGGAGAAATAGTAACTATATTAGTAGCATTATTATTAGGGTTTAAAAGTCCACTTGTAGCTATACAGCTATTATGGATAAACCTTGTAACAGATAGTTTACCAGCAATAGCATTAGGTATAGACCCACCAGATAAATCTTTAATGAATGGTAAAATAAAAAAATCTAAAACAGGTATATTTACAAGGGATAGATGGATTAGAATAGCATTAGAAGGTATGATGATAGGTTGTTTAGCATTACTTGCATATGCAATAGGGTCAGTAATTTTTAAACAAAAAATAATAGGTTCTACTATGGCTTTTGCAACCCTTAGTATATCACAATTAATACATGCCTTTAATATGAAAACAGAAAATTCTCTTTTTTCAATAAACTTATTTAATAATATATATTTAATAGGTTCATTAATTATAGGTACATTTTTACAAGTTTCAGTTATAATGATACCAACATTAGCTAGTATTTTTAAAGTAGTAGCACTTAGTACTACACAATGGTTAGTTGTTTTAATACTATGTATTATGCCTATAGTTATTGTAGAATTGGAAAAATTTTTAACTAATAAAAATAAATAATTCAAAGATGTATTTTTTATCTTTTATTTGGAAAATATAAATATATAATTTCTATGTGGAGGATAAAAAATGCTAAAGAAAATATATTTTGTTTTATTTTTTATAGTAATTATATTTGTATCTATTATTAGTATAAATATAGGTTATAATATGTATGATAATGAAGAAAATAATATTCAAATAGTAGAAGAAAAAGCAGAAACTAATACAGAATTTTTTGAAAAAGAAGAAAAGCCAGTTGACAATATAACAGTTGCTAAAATAACACCCTCTACAAAAATGATTTATGAATATTTTTATAAAGAAGATAGTATTACAGAAAGAGTAGAAGATGTTCCACCATATTTTTTAATAGATTTAACAAGAAATGATTTAGAAACAAATTTTAAAGATTGGCAAATAAAATCTTTTTCAACTAAAGAAGTAGTTTTACAAAAAACTATTCAAGGAGAAAGTACACAGCATTATATAATAAAAGATTATGATGGATATATAGGAATATTTTATGAAAAGGAAATAAATGGAACAAATTTAAAAGAAATAACAAATATACCTTTAGAAAGTTTACCAATTGAAGAACAAGAAAAAATAAAAAAAGGTATAAAAATAACAGGTAAAGATGAATTAATGAGATTTTTAGAATCTTATGGAAGCTAATATAGTAAAAATATATAAAAAAAATTGAAAAATTTACTAAAGTTTGGTAACATTTTTATTTTAAATGTGGTATAATAATAAATGTGAAAACCCTTAAATATTTTCACATTTACAGTTAAGAACATCCCCCAATCAGTTCTTCTGTAAACCCCATAAAAAATACCTTCTCTTTATAAAGAAAAGAACAGCTCCGTTAGCTGTTCTTTTTTCATATATAAATTTTTACAATAAATTGTCAGAAAATTACGAAAAAAGAATTATATAAAAATAAAACTTGCAAAAAATAAATTTATTTGTTAAAATAATATTAATTTATAAATTGTTTAGGAGTGATTATATGCATAGTATAGCTTTAGATAAAATGGTTTTACCTAAAATGGTTGACAATATATTAAAAAATACAAATGCAAAAATAATAGTACCAAATAGCAAAAATGAGCTTTTAAATATTGCACTTGGTGGTAAAGACAATAATAAATTTGATGTTATATACAATATAGATGGTAAAGAAGTTAAAGAGGCTACTGTTGTAAGATGTAAAAATGGTATAGCAGTAAATTTTGAAGATATTAGCCTTAGAAGACGCGACCCTAACAGTATGGTTATAGCAGATGATATGCCAACAGATAAACCTCTTTATAAAGATAGATTTAACAAACCTTTTGATGAAGATAGAGAAGCAACTTTTGAATGGTTAAAAAATCAACAAGAACTTCTAGTGTTGCCTTTTTTTGCTGGTAATGATGAACTTAAAATAGGTTATGAAGCTTTAGCTATTATGCCTATAAATGCAGCTTTTTTTGGAGCTGGTCTTGCCGATTTACAAGGATTTATACCAGCAGACAAAGTAAAAGAAGGTTTTAACCCTAAAGCTATAATATATGTAGCACCACCTTTTAGACATACATTATATGAAGGTAAACAAATAGTTGTTCATAATAGATTAGAAAATGTTCACGAAGTATTTTCTTATAACTTGTACCCAGGACCAAGTGCTAAAAAAGGTGTTTATAGTATTCTTTTAAATCTTGGAGAAAAAGAAGGTTGGAATACACTTCATGCATCTACAGTTAAAATTACTACACCTTATGAGCTTACTTTAACAATTATGCACGAAGGTGCATCTGGTGGTGGTAAAAGTGAAATGACAGAACCTTTTCATAGAAAAAAAGATGGACGTTTACTTTTAGGTACAAATATTATAACAGGAGAAGAAACATTAGTAAGTTTAGCAGATACTTGTGAACTTAATCCTATTACAGATGATATGGCTTTGGTTCACCCTTATATACAAAATGGTAGTAAAAAATTAGTTGTAGCAGATGCAGAGTATGGTTGGTTTTTGCGTGTTGACCATATAAATAAATATGGTACAGAACCAGAAACTGAAAAAATTTGTATGCACCCACCAGAACCACTTGTATTTTTTAATATAGATGCTGTACCTAATTCTACTTGTCTTATATGGGAACATATAGAAGATAAACCAGGTGTACCTTGTCCTAATCCTCGTATTATAATACCTAGAAAAGCTAAAGATAATGTTATAAATGAGGCAACAGAAATAGATATTAGAAGTTTTGGAATTAGAACTCCACCAACTACTAAAGAAAATCCTAACTATGGTATAATAGGTATGTTACATGTTTTACCACCAGCTTTAGCTTGGTTATGGCGTTTAGTATCCCCTAGAGGTTTTGCAAATCCTTCTATTGTTGATAATGGTGGAGGTATGAAAAGTGAAGGTGTAGGCTCTTATTGGCCTTTTGCTACTGGTAAAATGGTTGACCAAGCTAACTTACTTTTAGACCAAATTTTAAATACATTATCTACAAGATATATATTAATACCTAATCAATATATAGGTGCTTATAAAGTAGGTTTTGGGGCTCAATGGGCTACTAGAGAATATTTATCTAGGCGTGGAGGATGTAAGTTTAAAAGAGAAGTTTTAAAAGAATCTAGATGTGCTATTTTAGGTTATGTACCTGAAAGTATAAAAATAGATGGTATGCTTATACCTAAAGGATTTTTAGAAGTTAATAGACAGCCAGAAGTAGGCAATGAAGCCTATGACATAGGAGCTAAAATGCTTATAGATTTCTTCAAAAAAGAACTTAAAAAATATTGTACTAAAGAATTAAATCCATTAGGTAGACAAATAATAGAGGCTTGTTTAAATGATGCACCTTTAGAATATTATTATAATTTTATACCAAAACTTTAATAAAACGTTGTAAAATAAATAATATTATGTTATATTTTTTATAGGCTAAAGATTTATCTTTAGCCTTAATTTTTTTATAAAGGAGTTTTAAATATGTTACATAAATTATTAGAAAAAATAAAAAATAATTGTATTATTACAAAAGAATTATTTGATAATTATAATTTAGATGATGTTTTAAATTTAAGAAATAATGATATTTTTGATAGTAAATGGATAGAATTGTATAATAGTTTGGAAAAATTAGAAATTTCTAATGATAATTTAAAATTAATAGATGAAATAAGAAAAGAAGTTTTTATAAAATCTTGTAATATATCAGAAGATAGTGAAATAGCAAGTTATATATCAGATGATTTTGAATTGATATGTAAAGCATATATTTTCAATATAAACAATAATTGGTTAAATAGTATTATTTATTTATATGCTAATAATATAATTCCTTATGGTAACATAGATGTTAGAGAAAGTAATATAAAAGAAATATTAAATCAATTATTAAATAAATAGTTTTAATGTTAAAAAGTAAAAGAGGTAATAAGATGTCAAATACAAAAAATCAAGCAATGGCAAAAGATACTATTATATATATGATAGCAAAAATTATAGAGGGTATAGTGGGAGTTTTAACTATATCAGCTATGTCATATATATATGTACCAGAACAAACAGGAAGATATTCTACTATAAATATAGCAATAACTACTGTTGCTATGGTATTAATACAATGGTTAGTACAATCAGTATTAAGATATATAAATAAATATGAACTAGATAATAAACAAGATGAATTTTTTTCAACAGTTTTCTTTTCTTGGTTTAAAGTAAATATATTAGTATTTTTAATATCTAGTTTTGTAATATTAATATTTAGTCTAGGATTTTTTAAATCAATAACTAGTATTTATCCTATAAGTCTTATTATTGTAAGTATTGTTATGTTTTTTACATACAATACTTCTCAACTTGTTATAGGAATGTTAGCAGGTTTTAGAAAAAGTAAAATAAATTTAGTATTATCAGTAATAAACGTAGTAGGTAAACTTTTAGGAATAATTATTTTAAACAAACTTTTTATAACAAAAATAGAATGGATATTTATATCTTATATAATATTTGACTTTATAACTGCATTAATAGGTTTTATAAAACTTGATATAAAAAAACACATAAAAAAAGAATGTTTTAATAAAGAAATATTAAATGTTTTAAAAATGTATGGTATGCCTTTAATGGGAAATATGATAGCAACCTCTGTATTAAATAAATCAGATATATATGTTATACAATATTTTTTAGGAGAGGATAAAGTTGGTATATATCAAACAAACTATTCTATAATAGCATCAGCTTTTACACTTTTAGCAGCAGGAGCTATGCGTGGAAGTTATCCTACAATTATAAGAACTTGGAGTGAAGGAGATACAGAACTTACAAAAATACTTATATCTAATGCAATAAGAACATATTTATTAATATCATTACCAGCAGTAGTAGGAGTATTTTGTATTTCAGATTTTGTGGCCAAAGTATTATTTGAAGCAAAATATTTTGAAGGACACAGTATAATGGGATTTGTAGCACTTGGTATGATGTTTTTAGGGCTTACTGAATATGCAATAAAACCTTGGGAACTTAATGCAAGAACTAAAGAAATATTTAAAAGAAGTATGATAAGTGGAATATTAAATATTATATTAAATATTGTATTTATAAAAATATTTGGTTATAAATTTGCAGGTATAAGCACATTTTTAGCATTTTTCATATACTTTTTATTAGCTAAAAGTGGTACAAAAGAATATATGCCATTTAATATAAATAAACCATCTTTATATAGAATATTATTAAGTATTTTTATAATGGGTGCATCTATATTATTGTTAAAATCATTTTTACCAATTAATATTATTACATTATGTATTTTAGTATTTGTTGGTATGTTGGTTTATACATTATCTTTATATTTTACAGGTGAAGCTAAAAATGAAATAAATATTATAGTAAATAAATTAAAAATGAAATAGTATTTTTTATATATAGAAAATAAATTAATATATTTTATGAAGTATCTAATTTTGTAAATTTTTTGTGAAAATAATTGTATTATTATAAATAAATATTGTTAAAGGTTATAAAAAGTGGTAAAATAGAAATAATGTAAAAAACTATAAATATTTTATATAAAATATATTATGAAAGGAATTTATACCTATGAAAAAGATTTGTATGATTGGTATTGGATATGTAGGATTACCTACAGCAGCTATGTTTGCTTCTAAAGGTCATAAAGTAATTGGTTATGATTTAAATAAAAAAGCAGTAGATGCACTTAATAAAGGTGAAATAATAATTGAAGAACCAGGACTTTTAGAACTTGTTAAAGAATGTGTAGAAAAAGGCAATTTATCTGCAACTACTACTTGCCCACCAGATTGTGATGTATATATAATAGCAGTACCTACACCTATTAATGATGATAAAACAGCAGATATGAGTTATGTAGAAAGTGCTACAAGAGCTATTGTACCACATTTAAGAAAAGGTTGTATTGTTATATTAGAATCTACATCACCACCTAGAACAGTAGAAGATTTAATGTTACCTATACTTAAAGAAACAGGTCTTGAACTTGGAGAAGAACTTTTAGTAGCACATTCTCCAGAACGTATTTTACCAGGTAAAGTTATAGAAGAGCTTAGAACAAATAGCCGAATAGTTGGGGGTATAAATGAAAAATCTAGCTTAGAAGTTAAAAAAGTATATGAAAGCATTGTTGAAGGTGAAATATTTATTACAACATCAACTACTGCTGAAATGTGCAAAGTTATGGAAAATACTTTTAGAGATGTAAATATAGCTTTAGCTAATGAACTTGCAAAAATAAGTGAAGAATTAGGGGTAAATGCATTTGAAGTTATACGACTTGCAAATCACCATCCACGAGTAAATATATTAAGCCCAGGGCCTGGTGTAGGTGGACATTGTATAGCTTTAGACCCTTGGTTTTTAGTAGAAAAATCAGAAAATGCAAAACTTATTAAACAAGCAAGACTTATAAATGATAGTATGCCTCAATTTGTATTTGATAAAATTAAAAATATATTAGGAGGCTTTAATGGACAAACAATAGCTTTATTTGGTGTAACTTATAAACCTAATATAGATGATATTAGAGAAAGTCCAGTTATGCATCTTTTAGATATGCTTAAAAAAGAAAATATAAAAGTAAATGTATGTGACCCACACGCTAAAGAACAAGTAGAAAATAATATTGATATTTATGAGGCAGTAAAAGATGCTAGTATTATGGTATTAGGTGTAAATCATAGTGAATTTGAAAATATAGATTTTAGTAAAATATCTACATTACTAAAAGACAAAAATATATTAGATACTAGAAATTTCTTTAATAGAGAAGAAATTGTTAAAAATAATATAAACTATTACTTATTAGGTGAAAAATAATGGAGAAAGTTCTTATTATTGCAAATCAATTTCCACCAATGGGGGGGTCTGGTGTACAACGTAGTGTAAAATTTGTAAAACATCTTAGAAATTTTGGATATGAACCAGTTGTATTTACTAGAGAAACAAAAGGAGCAACATTAATAGATGAAACTCTTTTAAATGATGTGCCACAAGGTGTAGAAATTATTAGAACAAAGGCTTATGAACCTTCAGAAATGCAAGGAATATTAAAAATACCTTTTAAAGTACTTGCTAAAATAATGATACCAGATAGTGCTAGAATATGGTTTGAAATGAGTAAAAAACAAGTATTAAAAACAATACAAGATAAAAATATAAAAGTCATATATACAACAAGTGCACCTTATAGCGACCATCTTTTAGGATTATATATAAAAAGGAAAATACCAAATATAAAGTGGATAGTAGATTTTAGAGATGAATGGACAAACAATCCATATACATTAGATAATCCACATAATCTTATTAGAACAAAAATAGAAAAAAATATGGAAAAAAGTGTTCTTTTAGAAGCAGACTATCTTATAACTAATACACCAGTTATGAAAGATAACTTTATAAAAAATAATGGTATAGATGGGAAAAATTTTTATGTTATACCAAATGGATATGATGAAGAAGACTTTTATAATATGGATTTTACAAAACCTAAAAATGATAAATTTACAATGGTATACACAGGGGCATTATATGGAAGAAGAAAACCAGATAATTTCTTTAATGCAATAAAAAATTTGAAAGATAAAAATATAATTAAAGAAAATAGTGTAAAAGTTAAACTTATAGGCAATTATCATAAAGATAGGTTACAAGCTCAAATTGATAGTCTTAATTTAACTAATGAAATAGAAATTATAGGTTATGTACCACATAATGTTTGTATACAACATCAATTAAGTGCAGATGCACTAGTTTTAATAGAAGGTAGTGGTATTGGTGCTAATGCTTTTTATACAGGTAAAATATTTGAATATATGAATACTAAAAGACCAGTTCTTGCAATACTTCCAGATGGTGTAGCAAAAGATTTAGTTTTAGAAAGTAAAATTGGTATTGTAGCTAATACAGATAATGTATTAGAAATAGAAAACATTATAAAAAATTATTATGAGAAGTGGCAACAAAACAAATTAGATTTTGAACCAGATTTTAACGTAATAGAAAAATTTGAAAGAAAAAGACTTACTAAAGAATTAGCTAATATTTTCGATATGGCTTTAAAGTTTACAAAAAATTAATTTGTTTAAAATTAGGTAATATATTATAATAGTATAATATATTGATAATTTTGTAGAATTATCAATATTAAAATAAATACCTTGGGGTGTGATAATAAAATGAAAGTGCTTCATTTAATAAGCGGAGGAGATGGTGGAGGAGCAAAAACCCACGTTATAACTCTTCTTAAAAGGCTTATGAAAGAAGGCATAAATGTAGAGCTTTTATGTATAATGGAAGGTGTTTTTACAGAAGAAGCTAAAAAAGCAAGTATACCTATAAAAATTATACATCAAAAGAAAAGATATAGTTTAAAGCCTATTTTGGATATAAAAAAATATATAGCTAAAGGCAATTATGATATAGTACATTGTCATGGAGCTAGAGCTAACTATATATCATTTTTTATAAAAAATAGCTTTAATATACCTTTTATAACAACTCTGCATAGTGATTATAAGCTAGATTTTAAAGATAATATTTATAAACAGGCTATATTTATGCCAATTAATGCTATTGCACTTAGAAAATTTGATTATATACTAGCAGTTACAAAAGCATTTAAAAATATGCTTATAGAAAGAGGCTTTAGTGAAAAAAAATTAAAAGTTATATATAATGGTATAAATATGCAAAAAGAAATAAAAACTTTAGATAAAGTAGAGTTTTTAAAAAAATATAATTTGGATTATAACGAAAATTATTTGTATGTAGGTATATCAGCAAGGTTACAACAAGTTAAAGGATTAAAACATTTTTTAGAAGCTAGTAAATATTTATTAAAAGATAATAAAAAGATTATGTTTTTAATAGCAGGTAGTGGAACATTAGAAGATAGTATGAAAACTTATATAAAAGAAAATCATTTACAAGATAATGTTAAAATGCTTGGATTTATAAGTGATATAAATAGTTTTTATAATGTTTTAGATATAAATGTTTTAACAAGTTATTCTGAAAGTTTTCCATATGCTTTATTAGAAGGTGCAAGACTTAAAAAGGCTACAGTAGCAACAAGTGTTGGTGGTATACCAGAAATGATAAAAGATAATGAAACAGGTTTTTTAGTAAAACCACATAATAGTAAAGAATTAGCTAAAAAAATAAATATACTTTTAAAAGATAAAAATCTTATGTCTAGCTTTGGCGAAAGCTTTTATAAATATGCCTATGACCATTTTTCAGATGAAAAAATGGCAAAAACACATATAGACATTTATAAAAATATTTTAAAGGAGACAAAAAAGTGAGTAAAATAGTAGACGAAAAAGGAAAATTGTTTGGTGTTATAAATATTGTAGACTTATTAGTAACTTTAGTAATAATAGGTATTATAGCAGTTATTGGTATAAGACTTACTAGTAGTGAAAGAAATGCTGAAGGAGAAAATGTTTTAGATGGTAAAAAAGAAATATATGTTACATTATATGGTAACTCTATTGTACCAGAAGCAGCAGAAACTTTAAAACCAGGTGATAAACTTGTAGCAAATAATGTATTTACAGATGCAGAAATAGTTTCAGTTGATATGGTACCAGCAGCTTATATTACTACTAATTCTGATGGTGAAGCTCTTTTACAAGAACACCCTATTTGGAAAGATATTACAGTAGTTATAAAAGATACAGTAAATGCTTCTAATCCTATATTAAAAGCAGGTAATCAAGAAGTTAGAGTTAATTATAACTTTATTTTAAAAACTCAACAATTTGAGGCTAATTGTAAAGTAAGAGGAATAGAACTTAAAGATATAGGTAGCTCAAATAATACAGAAGTTACAACAAAAACTGAAGAAAGTGAAAGTGTAACAGAATAGGAGGTATACTATGCCTTTATTTATAAAAGAAAGTTTTATTTATAAATTATTTGAAAAATTACTTATAATACCTTATAATAATAGTTTATTAAAGAAAAATTTACAAAAAATAACAGATTGTTTTAAGAATAGTTTTTTATATAAAAGAGTAGAAAAATATTTAGATAAAAAACCATATTTTTTAAATAGTATGTATTATAAACTTATTAGAAAACTAGTAAGTAAAATTGATAAATTAATGGATTTTTTACACAAAACAATAAAAAAATGTCTTTTAGGTAGTAGTACATTTTTTGAATTAAGAAGTGTAAAATATTCTACAAAAGAAAAAAATTTATTATTAATAAGTACTTTAGTAAGTGCATTTAATTTAGCTTATACTATAACAAATGTATTTTTAGATAAGACAAATTATTATGCAACTTCTGGACTTTTATTAATATCAATAATACTTTTCTTATTTAGTAAAAATACAAATTGTTTTAAAAATAGTTTTATTTATAAAATATTCAAGAGTTGGTGAAGATGTGAAAAAGCAAACGCTAATTATTTTAATAATATTATTTTCATTGGCTGGTATATTTGGTGCATTTTTGGGGATTGAAAAGATAATTATATTTTCATTAGTATTAGCTATGATGGGTATTGTCTTTGCCAATTATCAAATTATAGCATATATACTTTGTTTATATCCTTTTATAGATTTTGTACTTAGAAGTTTTGTACCAAGTATAGCAAGCATATGGGATGAACTTTTATTTATAGCAATGTTTTTAGTATGGAGCTATAAATATTTGAAATATAGAGACCAAGAGGGAGTAAAACAAACACCTTTAGATTTACCAGTTATTTTATTTTTAATTGCAATGTTGGTAGTATTTATTTTAAATTCTCCAGATTATAGAATATCTTTAGAGGGCTTTAGAGCAGTTATACAATACATACTTTGGTATTTTGTTATAATACAGCTTTTAAAAGACACTAAAGGTGCAAAAAGACTTTGCCTTATATTTGTTATAGTAGTTTCATTAATGGCAATACATGGAGTTTATCAATATATAATAGGAGTTGAAATGCCAGCAGGTTGGGTGGATAGTAAAGAAGCTGGAGTTAGAACAAGGGTATTTTCTATTCTTACAAGTCCTAATATTTTAGGTTCACTTCTGACTTTAGCATTACCTTTAACATTATCTTTTGGAGTAATATCTAAAAATATAAAAACAAAATCATTATTTTATTTTCTTGCATTAATGATGGTAGGTTGTTTAGTATTTACATTTTCAAGAGGTGCATGGATAGGTTTTGGTGTTGCAATTTTAGTATATGTATTTTTAAAAGATAAAAGACTTTTAGTACCTGTTATAATACTAGGATTATTAGCAGTAGTATTAGTACCAGGAATTGCAAACAGAATAACTTATATGTTAAGTCCAGAATATATAGAAAGTAGCTTGAGAGGTGGACGACTTGTAAGATGGATAACAGGTTTACAAATATTAAAAGGTACACCACTTTTTGGTGTAGGACTTGGTCATTTTGGTGGAGCTGTTGCAATAAATAATGAATTATCTTACCTTGTTGGTACTGAAATGGTTGAAACTTTCTATATGGATAATTATTATTTAAAAACAGCAGTAGAAACAGGGCTTTTTGGATTATTTGCATTTGTAATGCTTATGTATCAAATAATAGTAAATGGTTTAAGAACTATTAGAATAACAACTGATAAAGTATCTAAAGAATTAGAAATAGGTATTTTTGCAGGGCTTTTTGGAGTTATTGTGCATAACTTTGTAGAAAATGTTTTTGAAGTGCCTATGATGACATCTTGTTTTTGGCTTTTAGTGGCAGTACTTATGCATTTTTGGTATATAAATTATAAAGATAACGATATTAAAAATTAAGAAGGGATAATTAATGATTAACTTATTAATAGCTGGGTATCATGGATATGGAAATTGCGGAGATGAGGCAACTTTAATGGCTATGACAACAAACATTAAAGAAATGGCACCAGATGTTAATATAACTGCTATTTCTCATATTCCTGAATTAACAAAAACTGAATACAATATTAATTCTATACAGAGGTTTAATGCTATTGAAGTGATGAGAGCTATTGTAAAAAGTGATATCATACTATCTGGCGGAGGCACTTTAATACAAAATGGCACTAGCACACGTTCACTTTTATATTACTTAAGTATTATAAAATTAGCAAAACTTTTTAAAAAGAAAGTAATGCTATATTCTAATGGTATAGGCCCTGTTAATGGTAAAATTAATCGAAAACTAGTAAAAATGGTAGTAGATAATGTAGATTTAATTACACTTAGAGAAGAATTTTCTAAAAAAGATTTATTAGATATGGGTGTAAAAAAACCTGAAATTCATATAACAGCAGACGCAGCTTTTACACTTAGGTCTATATCAGATGAAAAAGCTAGACAATTTTTAATAAAAGAAAAAATACCACTTGATAAAGATATTATAGGGGTATCTGTTAGAAATTGGAGCAAAGCTAAATATGGTGATAGATACATTAAAGAAATAGCTAAAGCTTGTGATAATATGGTGAAACAAGGTAAGACAGTTCTTTTTATACCTATGGAACAACCAAAGGACATAGAAACCTCTAAAAAAGTTATGTATGAAATGAAACAAGATAGCTATATATTACAACAACTATATAAACCAGACGAAATACTTGGTATAATAGGACAAATGAAACTTATACTTGGTATGAGACTTCATACTTTATTATTTTCAGCATCTAAAAAAGTACCTATGATAGGACTTGTATATGACCCTAAAATAGAATATTACTTAGATGTTTTAAATATGCCAAATGGTGGAGATGTTAGAACAGGTGATATAGATGCAAAAAAACTTACAGCACAAATGGAAGGTATGTTTTTAGGTATTGAAAGATATGAAGATATATTAGCTAAAAAAATAGATATACTTTTAGAAAAAGCAAGACAAAATGAAATGCTTTTAAATAAAGAATTAAATGAAATAAGAAGATTAAAAAAGTAACTTATATTTAGGGGGTATGAAAAATGAAAAAAAAGATTTTGGTTGGTATACAAATATTTTTAGCATCTACAATAATAGCAACAGGTGTTACTTTTGCAAATAATAGTCAAGCCGGAAGTTCAGAAGACCCATTAGTAGCTAAAAGTTATGTAGATGATAAAATAAATCAAGTATTAGAAGTTATTAATGGTACAGTAGGCTCTGATAAAGATGTAGTAGAAAGTGGAAATATAAGTACACAACAAGTAAGTGGAAATATTTTTAAACCAGTTTTAGTAGAGGTTGGACAAACTATATATGGTAAAGAAGGTACAGAGCTTATATTAAGAAGTGGTAAAGGAAATGCTGTTGTACCTGGTGCAGAAGGTATTTCAAATTTAACAAGTGGTTTAGAACTTAGAAATAAAGGTACTGTAAATAAAAATCACCTTATTATAATACCAAGGTCTGATGGTAGAGGTGTAAAGGTTACAGAAAAAGCTTGGTTTTTAGTAAAAGGTGAATATGAAATAAAATAGAAGGAGTTTAAAATATGTCTTTTACAACTTGCAATATATTAGGTGTACCTATAAATAATGTAAATTTAAATGAAGCTTTAAATTTAGTACTTTTATATCTTGAAGAAAATGAAAAAAAAATGATTTTTACACCAAATCCAGAATTTGTTATAAATGCACTTGAAGATAAAGAGTTTATGGAAATATTAAATAAAAGTAACTTAAATATACCAGATGGCATAGGAATAGTAATAGGTGCTAAAATTTTAGGTTACAATATGAAAGAGCGTGTACCAGGATATGATTTAACACAAAAAATTTTTTCTAAAATAAAAAATACAAATAAAACAGTATATTTTTTAGGTGCTAGTGAAGAAACAATTACTTTAGCTAAAAAAATGATGGAGCAAAAATATAAAGGGCTTAAAATAGTTGGAACTCATAATGGATATTTTAAAGATAATGAGGGCAATATAATAATAGATGAAATAAACAAAGTTAGTCCAGATTTATTATTAGTTGGGCTAGGTTCACCTAGACAAGAAAAATGGATATATAATAACAAAGAAAAATTAAATGTTAAAGTTATGATAGGTGTTGGTGGTAGCTTTGATGTTATGAGTGGAAATGTTAAAAGAGCCCCTAAAATATTTATTAAATTAAATTTAGAATGGTTTTATAGGCTTATAACACAACCTACAAGATTTAAAAGAATGTTAAAGTTACCTTTATTTATAATAAAAGTTTTAAAATATAAAATAAAGGGTGATAAAAATGAAAGAACTATTAAAAAATAAAATATTTATAAAATATTTAAATATTGTTATTGGTTGTTTTTTATTATCTGTTTCGCTTAATGTTTTTTTAAAACCTAATCACTTTGTTTTAGGTGGTGTTACAGGTTTTGGTATTATATTAGATAGTGTATTTAAAAGAGCATTTGGTATACCATTTCCACTTTCAATAAGTAATATTTTAATAAATTTACCCTTGTTTTTAATAGCATATAAAACATTTGGGTTTAAATTTTTAGGTAATACTATATTTGCAACTTTTTTCTTATCATTTTGTTTGGCTATTACAGATTTTTTACCAACATTTACAGAAGATATATTTTTAGCAGCAGTTTTTGGAGCTGTTTTAGATGGTATAGCATTAGGTCTTATTATAAGAAATAGATGTAGTACTGGAGGAACAGACCTTTTAGCTATTATAGTTAATAATTTTTTTAAATATATTCAAGTATCAAAAATACTTTTATGTATTGATGCTACTATTATTTTTATGGGTATACTTGTATTTGGCATTAGACCTACATTATATGCAATTATGAGTGTATTTATAGTTAGTAAAGTTATAGGTATTGTTGTAGATGGTTTTGACTTTGCTAAAGCAGTATTTATTATTAGTGATAAATATGAAGAAATAGGAAATAGTATATTAAATATTATTGATAGAGGTGCAACAGCTTTAGATGCACATGGTATGTATACAAAAAATAAAAAAAATGTTATATTTTGTATAGTTAAACAAAAACAAATACCAGAACTTAAAGAAGTTGTAGCTGATATTGATGAAAATGCTTTTGTTGTTATTGCTAATGTTAGTGAAGTAATGGGTAGAGGTTTTAAAGGTATTGTAGAAAAATAAAAATAGGCAAATTTTTATTTGCCTATTTTTTTTGATTTTCTAAAATAGTATTTATTGTAATATTCATTTTATTTTTCATTTCTTTTTCTTCTAAAAATATAGTTGTAAGTACATCTAAAATATATATAGTTGAAAATTGAGTATTTACAAAGGTATTTTTAGTTAATAAATTGGAATTTGGAACAATAATAAAGAAGTCAGAATTTTGTGCTAATGTACTTGTAGGAAAACTTGTTATAGAAGTTACAAAACATTTATTTTTTCTTGCTAATTTTACAGCATTTATAACGTCTACTGTTTCACCAGATAAAGAAAAAGCTATTACTAAATCATTTTCATTTAATATAGAACTATTTATAATCATAAGATGAGAATCTGTAATAGCTTGACAATGAAATCCCATTCTTAAAAGCCTTAACATAAATTCTGTACCAGTTAAACCAGAACTACCAAGACCATAAATATAAATTCTTTTAGCTTTTTTTATTTTATTATATAAAATTTTTAAATCATTTATATTAATAATATGTTTAGTTATATTAATAATATCTTTATAAAAAGAATGTACTTTTAATAATGGATTATTTTTATTACTACTTGTAGGAACAGTTAAATATGTTGAACTAAGATTTATTTTTAAATTAGCAAAAGTCTGACAATCTATTTTTTTACAAAATCTAGTTACAGTAGCAGTAGAAACATTACAATTTTTAGCAAAAATAGTAATATTCATATTTTCTATAAATTTAGCATTTTCTAGTATATAGTTTGCTATTTTTTGTTCTTTTAAAGAAAATTTAGGATAATTTAGTTGTATTATTTCTAAAATATTCATTTTTTATCACCATAGTTTAAAATATATATATTATTATATCATAATAAATATATAATTCAATAAAATAATTTTAATATAATAAATTAATAAAAAATAATATATAAATAATAATAATATATAAATAATTAACATAAAATTATTTATTATAATATTAAAAAAAATATATATATACAAAGTAAATAAAAAAATATTAAAAACTTTAAATATAATTACTATTGATTAAAATAATTTTCATAAATATAATATATATATAAATTATTTTAATAAAAATGAAAATTTATTTAATATTATATAAAAAAGGAGCAATAGCTATGAAAAAAGAAGATTTAAAAGGTATATTTAGTGCATTATTAACATCTTTTGATGAACAAGGTAATATTAATGAGCAAGGTATAAGACAAATAGTAAGACATAATATTGATAAAATGAAAGTTGACGGTTTATATGTTGGTGGTTCAACAGGTGAAAACTTTTTAATATCTACAGAAGAAAAGAAAAAAATTTTTGAAATAGCAAAAGATGAGGCTAAAAATGATATTAAACTTATAGCTCAAGTAGGTTCTTTAAATATAAATGAATCTATAGAGCTTGCAAAATATGTTACAGAGCTTGGCTATGATGCTATATCTGCCGTTACTCCATTTTACTATAAATTTAGCTTTGAAGAGATTAAAGATTACTACAATACTATTATAAATAGCGTTGATAATTATCTTATAATTTATTCAATACCATTTTTAACAGGGGTTAACATTAGTGTAGAACAATTTGGAGAATTATTTGAAAATGAGAAAATAATAGGTGTAAAATTTACAGCGGCAGACTTTTATTTATTAGAAAGACTTAGAAAGGCCTATCCAGAGCACCTTATTTATGCAGGATTTGATGAAATGATGTTACCTGCTACAGTTTTAAAAGTAGATGGTGCTATTGGCTCAACATTTAATGTAAATGGTATAAGAGCTAGACAAATTTTTGAATTGGCACAACAAGGAAAAGTTGAAGAAGCTTTTGAAATTCAAAATATTACAAATGATTTGATAACAGATATTTTAGGTAATGGTTTATATCAAACATTAAAATATTTATTACAATTACAAGGGGTAGATGCAGGATATTGTAAAAAGCCAATGTCTCTAATTACAGAAAGCCAAAAAGAAAAAGCAAAAGCTATGTATGAAAAATATTTTAAATAAAAAGTTTTAAATTTATATATGTGAGAAATTTAATAATTTTTCACATATATAAATTATAAGAAATATAAATTAGAGTTAGGGGGAGTAGTTATGAGCTCTGGTGTTGGTTTTACGAAAATAGACTTAGTTATACTTATAGTTTATTTAGCAGCAGTTCTATTAGTTGGAATAGTGTTTTCTAAAAAAGATATGAAAGGAAAAGAGTTTTTTAAAGGTGATGGAACTATTCCTTGGTGGGTAACAAGTGTTTCTATATTTGCTACTCTTTTAAGTCCTATATCTTTTTTATCTTTGGCTGGTAACTCTTATGCAGATACCTGGTTATTATGGTTTGCTCAGTTAGGACTTTTTATAGCAGTACCTTTAACTATAAAATTTTTCTTACCTATCTATAGTAGATTAGATATAGATACTGCTTATCATTATTTAGAGCTTAGATTTGGTAGCAAAGGGCTTAGAATATTAGGTGCAGTTATGTTTATCATATACCAAGTTGGGCGTATGTCTATTATTATGTTCCTTCCTTGTATTGCGTTAGCACCGCTTATGAAAATTAATGTAAATATTTTAATTGTTGTAATGGGTGTTATAGCTATTGTATATTCTTATACAGGAGGTATAAAATCTGTTTTATGGACAGATTTTACACAAGGAGCTATATTAATAGCAGGTGTTGTATTTGCTTTAATATATTTAATAACTCAAATAGATGGTGGTTTTCCTGTTATTTTAGACCAGCTTACACACAATGGTAAATTTTTATCGCCTGAACAACATTTCTTTGATATTAATATATTTAAAACAAGTGCATTTATAATTTTGGTTGGCTCTGGTTTTAATACATTTGCATCTTTTGTATCTAGCCAAGATATAGTACAAAGATTTACAACAACAACTGATAGAAAACAATTAAACAAAATGATGCTTACTAACGGTGTTTTATCTTTATTTATAGCAACAGTATTTTATTTAATAGGTACAGGATTATCAGTATTTTATGCTAACGATCCGTCTGTTGCAGATGTTACAAGAGATAAAATTTTTGCTCATTATATAGCATATGAGCTACCAGTTGGTATAACAGGTATAGTATTAGCAGCTATATATGCGGCAGCTCAATCTACTTTATCAACAGGTTTAAACTCTGTTGCTACAAGCTGGAGCTTAGATATTCAACCTTTTATTAAAGAAGATATAAGCGAAGCTCAACAAACAAAACTTGCTCAATATATTTCATTAGGTGTTGGTATATTAACAATAATTGTTGCAATGTTACTTGCTAATGGTAATATTAAATCTGCTTATGAAACATTTAATGCATTTATGGGCTTAGTATTAGGCGTATTAGTTGGTATATTTGTTTTAGGTGCATTTACAAAATCTGCTAATGCAAAAGGTACTTTTATAGCATTTATAGCTGCATCTATAGTTATTATATTTATAAAATATAAAGTGCCATCTATTACAAGCTGGTCTTATGCTATAATATCTATTGTTTTATCTTTAGTAGTAGGTCTTATAGCAAGTAAATTTTTTAAACAAAATAGCAATATTAATGAAAAAGCAACTATTTATTATAAAGAATAGAAGGGAGGTTTTGTTATGATATATAGTAACATAAAAAATATAGAAGAATATAGTTTTTTACCAGAAAATATAAAAAAATGTTTTGAATATATAAATAAAAATGATTTAGCATCTTTAGATAAAGGTAGCTATGAAATAGATGGGAAAAATCTATTTGTAAATATAGTTGAATATGAAACAAAAACAGAAGATAAAAGATTTTGGGAAGCCCATAAAAATTATTTAGACATACATTTTATTTTAGATGGAGAAGAAATTATAAATATTAATTTTATAAAAAATATGGAGCAAAAACAATTTGTAGAAAAAGATGATTTTTTACCACTTGCAGGAGATGTAAAAACAAGTGTTGTTTTACAAAAAGAAGATTTTTTAATTTGTTATCCTAATGATGCTCATATGACTGCCGTAAATGTTTGTAAGCCTACAAAAGTAAAAAAAGCTATATTTAAGGTGAAAATATGAAAAAACAATATGTATGTATAGATATAGGCGGAACTATGATAAAATATGGTATCATAGAAGAAGACGGAAATATTTTAGAGGCTAATGAAACAGAAACAGAGGCATTTAAAGGTGGAAAATATATTTTTGATAAAGTAAAAAATATATGTGAGGACTATATTTTACAAAAAAATATAGTTGGCATATGTATATCAACAGCTGGTATGGTAAATGCCGATACAGGTGAAATAATATATGCCAATGAGTCTATCCCAAACTATACTTGTATAAACTATAAAAAATCTTTTGAGAAACTTTTTAACATTCCTTGTGAGGTAGAAAATGACGTAAATTGTGCGGGCATTTGTGAAAGTTATGTAGGTGCTTCTAAAAATACACATTCTAGCTTATGCCTTACAATAGGTACAGGTATAGGTGGTTGTATTATTATAAATAACAAAGTTATAAACGGTTTTTCAAATAGTGGTTGTGAGGTAGGATATATGAATATATTTAACGATACATTTCAAAATATTGCATCTACAACAGCTCTAGTGAAAAATACGGCAAATGCTTTAAACATAAATAAAGATGAAATTAATGGTAAAATAATTTTTGAAAAAGCAAAACAAGGTGATAAAGTTTGTATAGAGCAAATAGACAAACTTTGTGATAATTTAGCATATGGCATAGCTAATATATGCTATGTTATAAATCCAGAAACCGTTGTTTTAGGCGGAGGTATAATGGCTCAAAAAGATTATTTATATGATAAAATATTAGATAATTTAAAAAAATATTTAATAGAGCCAATATTAAAAAACACTAAAATAAAATTTGCTCAATATAAAAATAATGCAGGTATGATAGGTGCATATTATAATTTTTTAGCTAGACAGAAATAATTTAACCCTTAGTAATTAAATAATTATAATATAGTATTTTTAAATATTAAAGGAGATACTATTATGAAAAGATTAAAGAAAAGTCTAAGTGGAATTTTAATAGCTAGTATATTTATAACAACATTAAGTGGGTTTAAAGAAGCCGATAACCAAGAAAAATCTATTAATAAAATATTATGGCAACATAGCGGAGAGCTACCGCCACAAAAAGGCTATCAAAAAAATATAGGCACGGCAGGTGTTTTATATGGAAAGATAAATGATTATATAATTGTTGGTGGTGGAGCAAACTTTCCAGAAAAAAGCGTTTTAGAAGGTGGAGCTAAAAAAACTTACCAAGATGTATATTTGTTAAAAAAAGATGAAGATAATAATATACAAATAGTTGATCAACAACAATTGCCCTTTGAAATAGCTTACGGTAGCTCTGTTACTACAGATAAAGGTGTTTATTATATAGGTGGTAGCACAAACAATGAAAATGCCAACGATATAACACTTTTTACACAATCTAACGGAAAAATAAAATATGAAAAAATAGGCGATTTACCTTTTACTATAACAGATGGTATAGCAGTTGAGCATAATAACATTTTATATATTGGTTTTGGAAAACAAGATGGTAAGCCTAGTAATAGATTTATATCTTATAATTTAGATGACAATTTTATAAAAGAGCTTAATACTCTAAATGATAATTTTGTAAGAAATCAGGCCGTTGCACAAGTTTTAAATGATGAAATTTATTTATTTAGCGGTGGCGGAGATATTATATATACAGATGGATATAAATATAATATTAGCCAAAATAAATGGGAAAAGGTAGCACCTGTTAATATTAATGGTAAAGAAATATCATTATATGGTGCTAGCTCTATAAAGATTAATGATGATGAAATGTTAGTTATAGGTGGTTTTGATAAAACAGTTTATGATAATGCGGTTAAAAATTTAACCACATTAAAAGATGAACAACTAGAAAAATTTAGAGATATTTATTTTAGGTTAGATCCATACCAATATAATTGGAACAAAGAAATATTAATATACAATAGTAAAAGTGATAGTTGGAAAACTATAGGAAAAGTGCCTTTTGATGCACCTTGTGGTGCTGGTTTAATAAAAGATGATAGTTCTATTGTTTTAATAAACGGAGAGATTAAACCAGGGGTTAGAACAAATAGTATTTATGTAGGTAATATTGAAAATAATTAATAGTAAAGGTGGTTATATTTATGAAGAAAAAAGTTTTAGCATTATTTTTAAGTTCTGTATTTAGTTTTAGTGTTTTTTCAAATTTAGCATTTGCATCTACGCAAAATAATGATAGTGGTGGGCAACAAATTTTTAACGAGCAGTCTACAGGTTCAAGCTATCATAGAATACCTGCAATGTATACGTTAGCCGATGGAACGGTTTTTGCAACGATAGATGCAAGGTTTGGCTCTGAAGCAGATTCACCTAACAATATTGATATAGCTTTAATGACATTAAAAGATAACGTATGGTCAGAAGCAACTTTCCCTTATTATTTTGGAGATTATTCTAACGATAGTGGTAGAACATCTAATAGTGCATCATTTATAGATACAAACATTGTGCAAGGATTAGATGGTAAAATTCATCTTACAGTAGACGTATTTCCAGCAGGCTATGGTTATCCTAATGCAAAAGCAGGCTCAGGCTATAAAACTATTAACGGTGAAAAATATTTAGCATTAACAACAAGCAAAGATACAATAAACTTTAACAATTTTAATTATTATATAAAAGATAATAAAATATTTGATGAGCAAGGTAATGCTACAGAATATTCTGTAGACGGTTATTTTAACCTATATAAAAATGGAGAACAATTAAAAGTTAAACAAAAAAATCCTAATGGCAGCTACAATGGTAAAGAAGTTCCTATGAATATTTTTTACAAAGATTCTATTTTTAAAGTATTTTCAACATCTTATATGTGGACTATATCAAGCGAAGATGGTGGTAAAACTTGGAGTGATCCAATGTGTTTAAATTATTTAAAAAGAGATAATGAAAGATTTATGGGAACAGGCCCAGGAAGAGGATTTACTATAACAGAAGGTGAATACAAAGGTAGAATTTTAGTGCCTATATATGATAGCGAAGATGGAGAAAGAAGCGGTGTTATATATAGTGATGATAACGGAAAAACTTGGAGCAGAGGAAACAGAGTTACTTTAAGCCAACAAGATAGCCCAGGTAAAGCTAGTGAGGCTCAATTAATACAATTACCAGATGGCACTGTTAGAATGTATGCTAGAGGTAGTGCTGGTTATATAGGTTATGCAGATAGCTTTGACGGTGGTGTAACATTTGAACCTTTAAAACAAGATAAGGGCTTACCTTATGGTCATAATGGCTCTGGTTGTATGATATCTGTTATAAATTATAGCCAAAAAGTAGATGGAAAAGATGCTATAATTTTATCTAGCCCAGAAGGTCCAAATAGAAATAATGGTATAATAAGAGTTGGATTAATAGATGAATATAAAGATAGTGAAGGAAAAACAAGATATAATGTAGATTGGAAATATAAAGAGCAAGTTAATAGTGGTGAGTTTCAATATTCTTGTTTAACAGAATTGCCAAATAATGATATTGCTATAATGTATGAAACAGCACCAAGAGGCTCAAAATCTATCTATAAAACTTACACTTTAGAACAACTTAAAAACTAAACAGCTAGTAAAAGCATAAGGAGGTTTATTTATGGAAAAAGGACTTATAGTATCGTGTCAGGCTTTAGAAAATGAGCCTCTGCATAGTTCTTTTATAATGGGTAAAATGGCATTGGCATCATATGAAGGTGGAGCAGTAGGTATAAGAGCTAATAGTATAGAAGACATAAAAGAGATTAAAAAAAATGTAAATTTACCTATTATTGGAATTATAAAAAAAGATTATGAAAATATTATACCTTATATTACACCAACAATGAAAGAGGTTGAGCAGCTTATAGAAGAAGGTGTAGATATTATAGCTGTTGATGCTACAATGAATCAAGATGAAAATTTTTTAAAAGAAATAATAGAAAAATATAAAAATCAGAAATTTATGGCAGATATATCTACTTATGAAGAAGGTATACGAGCAGATAAATTAGGCTTTGATTATGTAGGAACTACTTTAATAGGATATACAGAACAATCTAAAGGTATAGAAAAATTTGAAGTATTAGAAAAACTTATAAAAGATTGTAAAAATGCAAAAGTTATAGCAGAGGGTAATTTTAATACACCAGAACAAGCAAGAAAAGCAATTGATATGGGAGCTTATGCTGTTGTTGTAGGTAGTGCTATAACAAGACCACAATTAATAACAAAAACTTTTTCAGAGGCTTTAAAAGGGGTGTAGACTTTGTCTACACCCTTATATTTTTATTCTTCAGAATTAGTAGTAGTTTCACTAGAAGCTTCTGTTTGTTAACTTATTTCTTTTAAATTAATAGATTTTATTATAGTATCTAATTCTGTCATAAGATTATTAGTAATTTTTTCATTTTCAGAACTATTTAAAACATTGTTAAGGTCTTCTTCTGTTTGAATGTCTGAAGGATTTACTTTTATTGAAATATCAGACCTTACTAATACAAATGTATTAGCATCTTTAAATTCTACTAATGAAATTAAAGTTGTAATAGGTGCATCTGAATATTTAATAATAGAAGTTGTAATAGTTTTATCTTTTATTGTTTCTACTTTAGAATCTTCCACAAGACTAGCTGTTTGTTCAGAAAGCATAGCCTCTGTAACATTTTTAAATGCTTCCATTGGTTCTGTATCTGCTTTATTAGCACTATTAGCAATTAAGAAAGTAGTACTATTTTCATCTTCTTTATAGAAGCTAAAAGGAATAACTTTTTCAAGTCTTTTCCAATTAGGTAAAACAGACATAGTAAAGTTTTCTAATTCACTATCAAATAATCTTGTTTCATCAATAGATATTTTTGTATAGTTTGTTGAATTTAATAAAGTATCAAAATCTTTTTCATAATCTAAAGATTGTACATTACCTACAACTGCTATTACTTTATCATTTACACCTTTTATTTCTACAATACCAATCATTGCATAAAGTTCATATAAATCCGCATTAATATGATAAATTTTCTTTTGCATAGTTCTATCATTTAATGTAGAAGTATTTTCAGATACAAGCTCATAATTTCCAAAACTTGAGAATATTTCTTCTTGCTCTTTAAAGAAAGTTTCTATGTCAATATCTTTAGTATTGATAGTATCTATTGAAAACATAGCTTCTTTATTAGAAGTTTGTATAGCAGCTTCCCCATATAATTCCATAACAGGTTCATAACCATCTATTGTAGGATATTTTAATAAGTAGTTCATAGATGCATTTTCATTTTCTTTAAGTTCTTTTTGTACAAGGGTTTGTACACTTGTATTTTCTTTAATTTTAGTTGTTTTTGTAGATGAAAAAACTAAAACAATAAGTAAAATTTCTAAAATTAATATGGTTAGAATTGATTTTTTCATAAAATTTCTCCTTAAATGTGTGTTTAATAATTGTTATATCTATTTAAGTATTCTTCATATTGATATCTATCCATTAAGACATCACGCTGTTTGCTACCATTCTCTGAAGATACTATGCCTCTATCTTCTAGTTCTTCTATTATTCTAGCAGCACGATTATAGCCTATTCTAAATTGACGTTGTATCATAGATGTAGATGCTTTTCCTTTTTTTACTAAAAATGCTATAACATCTTCTGTAAGTTCATCAGAATTTTCAGAAGACATACTATCATTAGATTTTGTAGAATTTTCGATTTTATTGATTATGGTTTCATCATAGTTAGGTGAACTATTTTGTTTTATAAAAGTTACAATATTTTCTACTTCTTTGTCTGAAATAAAAGCACCTTGTATCCTTAAAGGTTTGTTCATATCAACTGACCTAAATAACATATCACCTTTACCTAAAAGTTTTTCAGCTCCAACAGTATCTAAAACCGTACGAGAGTCTGTACCACTAGAAACGGCAAAAGCAATTCTAGAAGGGATATTAGCTTTAATAAGACCAGTAATAACATCAACAGAAGGCCTTTGAGTAGCTATAATAAGGTGTATACCAGCAGCTCTTGCAAGTTGTGC
The DNA here is from genome assembly GCA_944376805.1 of uncultured Clostridia bacterium. GTDB lineage: Bacteria > Bacillota > Clostridia > Lachnospirales > CAG-274 > Tyzzerella. Next base: position 16,232 of record CALWDX010000015.1, on the reverse strand, counting down.
AAGACGACAAATAGATGCCTCAACTTCTTTTGCAGCAACCATCATAAGGTCAGCAAGTTCATCAATAATTATAATAATTTGAGGTAGTTTTGGTTCATTATTTTCTTCTTTTAAAGAATTATAACCAACAAGATTTCTTGTACCTGTTTGTGCAAAAAGATTATATCTTTCCATCATTTCAGAAACAGCCCAATTTAAAACACCAGCAGCTTTTTCAGGTTCTGTAACAACAGGTGTTAAAAGGTGTGGTATACCATTATAAACACTAAGTTCTACTACTTTTGGGTCAATCATCATAAGTTTAACTTCTTCAGGATTAGCCTTATATAAAATACTAGTTATAAGTGTATTTATACAAACACTTTTACCAGAACCAGTAGCACCAGCTATAAGCATATGAGGCATCTTTGCAATATCTGTAACAATAACATTACCCGTTATATCTTTACCTAAACCAAAAGCAACTTTAGAAGGGAATTTTTGAAATTTTTCAGCACAAATTACTTCACTTAAAAATACACTTTTGACTTCTTTATTAGGTATTTCTATACCAACAGCAGATTTACCAGGTATAGGTGCTTCTATTCTTATAGAACTAGCAGCTAAACTAAGTGCAAGATTATCAGCAAGCCCTAATATTTTGCTTACTTTAATACCATCTTCAATAGATAATTCATATCTTGTAACAGAAGGACCTTGGCTTATATTAATAACTTGAGCATTAACATTAAAACTTTTTAATGTTTTTACTAATATATAAGAGTTTTCTCTAAGTTCCATATCATTATTATCAGTATTTTCATTTAGGTTTTTTTCTAAAAATGATAATTTAGGAAATACATATTCTTTTTTTATATCTTCTTCAACTTCAGATTTATTTACCATTTTTTCAACATCAGGTCTTATAATAATAGGCTCTTTTATATTTTGCACTTTTTCTTCATATTTGTCAACATTTTGATTTATAACAATAAAATCATCATCATCTTTTTCTATAAAGTTTGATTTATCATTAATAGTATTTTCTTTATTTGTTTTATTTTCTTCTTTTGTGTCAAAATCTTCATCAGATATTAATAAGTCATCTAATAAATTTTTGTTTTCTATATTGTTAGTATTTTGAACACTATTATTTTTATTTATTGTTTTAATTTTTTCTATATTTTTAATAGGTTCATATCTAATAGTATTTTGTTGTGTAATATTTTTGTCAATATAATCATATGGTATAGTATATTCATTTTCTATTTCATTATCATCAAAGGTATAAAATTCATCTAAATTATCTAAATGTGTTTGCTCTATATCATTAGATAAAAATTGTTCTGGTGGATTTTCAAAAATATCATCAATAGAATTGTTATTTGCAAATTTTAAATCAATATTATATTTATTATTTTTAATTAAATCATCATTTTTTCTTTTATTAGTTACATTATTTATATAATTGTTTTTATTTTTAACTTTTAATAAGGTTTTATTTTGTTGATTATTTTTATCTTTTTCAAAATCTTTAATTATATTTGCAGTTGTAGAATATATATTTTCATTATTATTAAAATTTTGATTATTAAAATTTATGTTATTAGGAATTTGGGGTTCTTGTTGAATATTATTATTAATATCATTATTATTAAAATTATTAAAGTTATTAAAATTATTAAAGTTATTATTATTTTCTTTATCTTTTTTTGCTTTATTTATTTCATCTATTGCAAATAAAATTTTTCTATCTTTATTACTTTTATTATTTTTATTCATATCAAAAAACACAGGTTTTTCAATACGTTTATATTTATCTATACCATCAAAAAGATAATTGTTATATTTTTTTATAGTTCTTCTAGGTATTTCAAAATCTTCACTATTTTCCATTACCATATATGGGTCAGGTAATTTTTTAGGGGTTCTTACACTTATAGGAGGAGGTGGTAGTTGTTCTATTTCTTCATCTTCTTCAATATATTGATTAGTTTTAAAATCATTTACTTTTTCTTTTATTCTAGAAAAAATATTTAGACTAATATTTTTTTTACTATCTACATTTTTTTCAGGTTCTTTGTCAATATCATATTCATAGTAAAAATAATCAGATAAATTTTTTAAGCTAGAATGTAAACTATTAAAAAATGATTTACCAGTTAATAAAAATAAACTTGCAATAAATAATATTATTATTACAATATAACTTGCCAAAGCACCTATTACTTTTACAAGTAAATCACCTACTAAAGCACCTAAAATACCACCATCTAAAAATTTAGCAGTTGTGTATTCATTAGATAAGTATATAAAATAACTTGAAAAATTATTTATATCTTGTCTAGTTATAATATGAAAAAAACTTACTAAAAGGATAAATAGTATAATAGATAAAATAAGTTTAAAAATATTTATTTTTTTCTCTTGCTTAAAAAATATGTAAATACTACAACCAATCATTATTATAGGTAAAAAATAAGCTCCTATACCAAACAAACCTTTGAAAAAACTACTTAATGCTTTACCTAAAAAACCACCACTACTAAAATATATACTTATTATAAGTAATATGCTAAAACAAATTATAAGTATACAAGTTATTTCTAAAGATAGATTACTAGTAATAGGGCTAATAGGGTTTGTCTTATTATTTTTTGAGTTATCCTTTTTATTTTCTGTTTTAGCCATTTATAAACTTCCTTTTTAGTAAAATTATTTATTAATAAAACTTTTTTCTATATTTATAATACACTTATATCTATTATCTATATTTTTTACACTATTTTTTATATCAGATATAAGATGTTTTTCTTTTTCTTTTGAAAAGTTATAAGGTATAACTAAATCAAATATAAAATTTATTCTATTTTCACCATCTACAAGTCTATGGTCGTGAGTATCTAGTTCTTCATCATAGTTTTTAAATACATTTCTTATAGTATTTACAATAGTTTGTATACGTTCATCATCTACATTTACAGGGTCCATATGAATAGTTAAAAATATATTAAGTTCTTCTTGAATTTGTTTTTCTATAAGGTCTATTATTTCGTGAGATTTAGTAATATCAACATTACTAGGTACTTCAACATGTAAAGAAGCTATGCTTTTATTTGGACCATAATTATGAACTAATATATCGTGAACACCTATAACACCATTATAACTTAATGCAATATACTTTATTTTTTCAGCAAGTTCATTGTCAATAGCTTCACCTAAAAGAGGTGATAGTGTTTCTTTAGCAAGATTAAAACCAGAATACATTAAAAATATAGCTACAATTATTCCAAAATAACCATCTAAATTAAGATTAAAAAATTTAAATATAATTAAAGATAATATAGTAACAGATGTTACAATAACATCATTTCTACTATCAGTAGCAGTAGCTATTAAAGAATATGAATTTATCAATTTACCTATTTTTATATTAAAAAATGCTTGCCATATTTTTATTATTACTGTTATTAATAATATAAAAATAGTTACATAACTAAAAGATATTGTTTCAGGATTTATTATTTTTAAGAAAGAAGTTCTTAAAAATTGAAATCCTATAAGCATTATAATAAAAGACACTACAAGTCCAGATATGTATTCCATTCTACCGTGTCCAAAAGGGTGTTCTTCATCAGCAGGTTTTGCACCCAGTTTAAATCCAATTAATGTAATTATAGAAGATAAACTATCAGATAAGTTATTAAAAGAGTCAGCCATTATAGCAACACTATTTATAAAAACACCAACTAGAAATTTTATAATAAATAGCATTACATTACTAAAAATACCAACAAAGCTACCTAGTTCACCATATTTTTTTCTTATATTTTCATCTTTAATATTTTTATAGTCTTTTATAAATAATCTAATCAATAAATGAGTCATTATAACCTCCTTGAAAACAATAACATTAATAAAAATTATAACAAATTAGAGAGGATAACACAAGCATTTTTATTGTCGACATATAGCTATTTTTATGTTATACTATCAATAAATATTTTTCAATAGGAGTGTTTTCGATTATGAGTTTTTACCCATTAAATCAAAAAATAGGTATAATAGGTGGGGGACAACTTGGCAAAATGATGATATTAGAAGCTAAAAAGTTAGGTTGTTATATAACTATATTAGACCCAACAAAAGACTGTCCTGCTAGTAGTATTTGTGATGAACATATAGTAGCTAGTTTTTCAGATAGAGAAGCTATATATTCTTTAGCAAAAAAATGTGATGTTATAACTTATGAGTTTGAACATATAGATTATATTTGTCTTATGAAGCTTGAAGAATTAGGACATAAAGTTTATCCAAGCCCTAGTTCATTAAAAATTATACAAAATAAATTTACTCAAAAAACTGTTTTAAAAGAAAATAATATACTTGTACCAGATTTTTATAAAGTTGAAAGTATAGAAGATATAAAAAATATTAGTAAAGAGTTTTCATATCCTATGATATTAAAATCTTGTACAGGGGGATATGATGGAAAAGGTAATTATGTAATAAAATGTGAAGAAGATATAGAAAAAGCATTTAATACATTAAATCCTAATTTAAATACACCATTAATGGTAGAAAAATTTGTTGATTTTAATATGGAAGTATCTGTTCTTGCTTGTGGTGGTTTAAATAATGATATAAAAGTATATCCAGTAGGAAATAACATACATATAGATAATATTTTACATAAAACAATTGTACCAGCTAATATATCTGAACAAAGTAAAGAAAAAGCAATAAAAATAGCTTATGATATTATAAATATATTTAATGGTGTAGGTATGTTTTGTGTAGAATTTTTTGTTACAAAATCAGGTGAAGTTTTAGTAAATGAAATAGCTCCACGCCCTCATAATTCAGGACATTATACAATAGAGGGTTGCATAACAAGTCAATTTGAAAATCATATAAGAGCTATTTTAGGGTTACCTTTAGGAAGTACAAATTTAATAAATCCAACTGTTATGATAAATCTTTTAGGTGAAGAAGGTTATAAAGGTGATGCAGTAGTATCAGGAATTGTAGATACCTTAAACATTGAAAATATTTTTGTTCATATATATGGTAAAAAACAAACTGTTCCAAAAAGAAAAATGGGACATTTAACTTGTATTATGCCAACATTAGAAGAAGCAGATAAAAATGCAATAAATGCATATAATAAAATAAAATTTATATGTGATTAAATAATAGGAGGATTTTTATTATGACAAAAGTAGGAATTATTATGGGAAGTGACTCAGATTTAAAAGTTATGAGTGAGGCAGCAAATATTTTAGATGACTTTAATATTGATTATGAGTTAACAATTGTTTCAGCTCATAGAACGCCTAAACGTTTATATGAATATGCAGAAAATGCAAAAGATAGAGGTATAAAAGTTATAATAGCTGGTGCAGGTGGTGCAGCACATTTACCAGGTATGGTAGCAGCTATAACAACTGTGCCAGTTATAGGTGTACCTATAAAGACTAAAACATTAAAAGGTGTAGATTCATTATATTCTATTGTACAAATGCCAGCAGGTATACCAGTTGCCACAGTAGCTATTAATGGTGGTGCAAATGCAGGACTTTTAGCAACTCAAATATTAGGTTCATTTGATAGTGAATTAGGACAAAAATTACAAAAATATAGAGAAGATTTAAATGAGTTAGTTTTAAATAAAGTAAATTGTTTAGAAGAAATAGGTTATAAAGAGTATTTATCTAAAAATTTTAGTTTATAACAAAAATCGATAAAATTTGATAAAAATAGCAATTAGCTATTGAAAGGATGTACTAATTGTGTTAGAATTATATTAATATGTAGTTTATTACATAATTTATATTAAAAAACAATTTTAAAACTAATTTGGAGGTATAAAATGGATTATAATAAGATAATTGGTTCAAATGTTAGATTTGAACGTCAAAAAAGAAACCTTACTATTGATGAACTTTCTGAAATATTAAATATTGCTCCTGGATTTTTAGGTTTAATTGAAAGAGGTCAAAGAGGTACTAGTATAAAAAATTTATGTAAAATGGCTGACTTCTTTAGTATTTCATTAGATAAGTTAATAACTTGTCCAGCAGATGAAAAAATGATTGTAAAAGAAGAACCTAGTATTGAAAAGAAAAAAACTACAATATTAACATATATTAATAGTATGGATGAACAAGAACTTGATTTTATTATTGGTACAATGAAAAATTTCAAAAAATATGTTTCTTCTAATAGACCAGAAGGAAAAGAAGATATAGAATAATTTATGTTTCCCCAAAACACTAAAAATTAAAAAATATCTTTAAGTATACTAAGAAAAATAACTATTTCTAATTTTTTAGAAATAGTTATTTTTTTATATAAAATAAATTAAACTAAATTATATAAAATTTGTATATTTAATTATATAATATTAATAAAATTTTTATATAAAATAAATCAAAATTTTATTGTAAAATTTTTGTATATATATTATAATATGTTTTGTAAATATACATTACTAAGGAGGTTTATGATGAGTATTGCAATTATAATATTTTTTTGTTTTAATTATTATATATATGCATATTTGTCAAAAGTTTTAATTGGATTTAATAATAAAAGATTTATATATTTTATTATGTCACTGTTAAATACATATTTAATGGTTTTAGCTTATGATTTAAAATCACCTTATTATGTTTCTTATTTTATTGTTTTGTTTGTATTAACATTAGAATTTTTAATATTTTCAAAAGCTAAGTTTATACAAGCTTTTTTATTTTCTGGTTTAATAGTTATTAATATAAGTACAATACAAATGTTATTTATACCAATATATGCATATATTATAAAAAAAACACCTTATGAAATATTTTATAATAAAGATATATTTTTTCAAGGTTTATCAATATTACTTATAGTTTTATTTATAGTTTTTTATATAATTTCAAGGTTTATATCTTATAAAGATATTATAAAGATATCTACTGAACCTACATATTCTTTAATGATTTCATCAATAATTATATTTATTTTATTATATACAATTGTAGATGTTATAGTTTTACAAAATGAAAAATATTTTTTACAATATTTACTTATATTTATAGCAGCACCTATATTAAATTTAATATTATTTTATATATTGTTTTTTTATAGTATAAAAAGTGTAAATATGGTTGTATTTAAAAGGAAGTCAGATGAATTAGAACTTTTAAAAATTAGAAATAATATTAACAAAAAGGAAATTCAAAATAAAATATTAAAAGATGAACTTACAGGATGTTATAATAGAAAATATATAACATTAAATTTACAAGAAAAATATGATAATAATATATTTAATTTTGCTATATTTTTTATAGACATAGATGGTTTGAAAAAGGTAAATGATACATTAGGACACAAAAAAGGAGATGAATATATAATAAATGTTAGCAGTGTTTTAAAAGATTGTATTAGAGATAATGATGTAATAGCTAGGCTTGGTGGAGATGAATTTATTATCATTGTAAATGATGTAGAAAAAGAAGATGTAAATATTGTTTTAAATAGAATAAATAAAAATATTGAATTTTTAGATAATTTGACAAAAGATTACAAAGTTTCTGCTAGTATAGGTGTTACTTTTATAGATGAACAGCTTTTAAAAACTGGAGTAGAAAATATTATTAAAATTTCAGATGATGAAATGAGGATAAAAAAAATGGCATCAAAACATAAAGAAAAAGGAGAAAAAATTTAGATGATAAAAATAGTTTGTTTTTTATTATTTACAATATATTGTTATCTTATTCTATTTCATTCATCAAAATTATTTTTAGGTGTAGGTAAAAATACTAAAAAAATTAATATTGCAGTAATTATAAATAGTTTTACATTAGGAATGATTTTATTATTTGATAATGTTATTTATGAATGGTTATTAATGATAGTATATTTTATATTCATATGCTTACAACTTAAATTAATTTATAATGATGAATGGATAAAAAATATTTTTGTTACATTATGTTTTGGTGTTAATTTTTTTGCTATAAGATTAATTTATATGTGTATATATTCTTTAATTATAAATACTACAGTTTATCAAGTTTCTAAAAATTTTGAAATAATGATAATAATAACAATATTATCACTAATAACAGTTAGTATTTACTTATTACCATTTATTATTTTAACACCTATAAAATATATACATATGATTATTGCAGAAAAGAATAATTTAAAGTTTTGTATATCTATATTAAGCAGTATGTATTTATTTTTAATGTTATTAATGAAATATTTATATGTAGATAAAGCTAGTTATTTAATGATTATTTTTTGTCTAAATGCATCAATATGTTCAATAATAGAATTTTTTGTTATAATGTTATATAGTTATTTATTTTCAAAATTACAACTATATGTAGTTAAAGCTGAAAATATAGAAAAGGAAATAAAAGAAGATGAAATAGTATTAAAAAAATTAGAAGATGAAGCAAATTATGATTATTTTACTTCTTGTTTAAAAAGAGATAGTGTTTATAAAAAAATAGATAGCATTTTAGAAGGTATACCATTTTTTTGTATTGTATTTATAGATATAGATGGTTTAAAAATTACAAATGATATTTATGGACATGATGAAGGGGATTTTTATATAAAGGCAGTAGCAGAAATATTAAATTCAGAGTTTGTAGGTAAAGTTATAGGAAGAATAGGTGGAGATGAATTTTTAGTTGTGCTTGAACATACAGATATTTATGCTACAATGAAATGTGTTATTAGATGTTTTGAAAGAGTTGAAAATTTAAGTAAAATTTTTAACAAACCTTATAGTACGTCTATAAGTTATGGTGTAATAGAAGTTTCACCAGATAATAAACTATCAAGAGATGAAATAATAAAACTAGCAGATGAGCAAATGTATAATTTTAAGAAATTAAGGAAGAAAAATAGAAAATGAAAAGTAAAGTGAGTTTTGAGTTTAAAATTCACTTTACTTTTTATTTTCTATTTAGTTATTATTAATAAAGTATTTAATAAAACTTTGCTTTTTGCTAAAAAATAATATATAATATTATAAATTATATTAATTAAGAATTATTGGAGGCTAAAAAATATGGATAAAGAAAAATTTTATATAACAACACCTATTTATTATACAAATAATTATTTACACATAGGACATTCTTATACAACTATTGCTACAGATACAATGGCTAGATATAAAAAAATGCGTGGTTATGATGTAAAATTTTTAACTGGTTCAGATGAGCACGGGCAAAAAATAGAAGAAAGTGCAAAACAAAAAGGAATTTCACCTAAAGAATATGTAGACCATATAACAAATCATATAAAAGATTTATGGAAACTTTTAAATATAGATTATGATTATTATATTAGAACAACAGATGAAAAACATATAAAGACAGTTCAAAAAATATTTAAAGCTTTATATTATAAAGGGGATATTTATAAGGGGCATTATGAGGGGTTATATTGTACACCTTGTGAAACATTTTTTACAGAAAGTCAATTAAAAGATGAAAAATGTCCAGATTGTGGTAGAGAAGTTAATAATGTAAAGGAAGAAAGTTATTTCTTTAGACTTAGTAAATATCAAGATAGACTTATCAAACATATAGAAGAAAATGATGATTTTATAAGCCCTGCATCTAGAAAAAATGAAATGTTAAATAATTTTTTACGTCCAGGACTTGAAGACTTATGTGTATCAAGAACATCTTTCAAATGGGGTATACCAGTAGAATTTGATACAGACCATGTAGTTTATGTTTGGATAGATGCTTTATCAAACTATATTTCTGCTCTTGGTTATAGTTCAGATGATGATAGTGATTTTAAAAAGTATTGGCCAGCAGATATACATGTTGTAGGTAAAGAAATTGTAAGATTTCACACTATTATTTGGCCAGCAATGCTTATGGCTTTAGATTTACCATTACCAAAACAAATATTTGGTCACGGCTGGTTACTCATAGATGGTGGTAAAATGAGCAAGTCTAAAGGTAATGTAGTAGACCCTAAAGTTTTAGTAGATAGATATGGAGTAGATGCTATTAGATATTTCTTACTTAGAGAAGTTGCTTTTGGACAAGATGGGAATTTTACAAATAAATCACTTATAGAAAGAATAAATTTTGATTTAGCTAATGATTTAGGTAATTTATTATCTCGTACAGTTGGTATGATAGATAAATATTTTGGAGGAACTTTACCAATATTTATAGATAGTGATGATGAAAGTGAAAAAAATATAAAAGACTTTTCAAATGATATTATTATAAAAGTAGAAGAATATATGGATAAAATGCAATTTAGTAATGCATTAACAGAAATATGGAATTTAGTAAGAAGAGTTAATAAATATATAGATGAAACAACTCCTTGGGTATTAGCTAAAGATGAAGCAAATAAAAATAAACTTGCAAATGTTATGTATACTTTAGCAGAATCTTTAAGAATAATAGGTATACTTATTACACCAGCTATGCCTAATACTTCTAAAGCAATATTTGAACAGTTATCTATTAAAGATAATAGTTTATTAAGTTGGGATAGTACAAAACAATTTGGTTTATTACAAAAAGATTTTTCTATTACAAAAGGTAATGTTATTTTCCCAAGAATTGATATAGAAAAGGAACTTGAACAATTAGATGCTATGATAGAGGCTACAAAAGCTAAAGTCAATAATAAGGAAGAAACAAAAACAGAAAATAAAACAGAAGAAAAAGAACAAATAGGTTTTGAAGACTTTTTAAAAATGGATTTTAAAATAGGTGAAGTATTAGAATGTGAAAAAATAAAAAAATCTAATAAACTTTTAAAATCTCAAGTAAAAATAGGTGATAAAGTTATACAAATTATTTCTGGCATAGCTAATTATTACACACCAGAAGAAATGGTTGGAAAAAGAGTTGTAGTTCTTACAAATTTAAAACCTGCTAAACTTTGTGGTGAAGTTTCAGAAGGTATGATTTTAGCTGCTAGTGATAATGATAACAATTTAAAAATAATAACAGTAGAAGATAGTGAAAATATTATTAAAAGTGGTGCGGAGGTAAAATAAAATGTATTTTGATTCACATGCACACTATGATGATAAAAATTTTAATGAAGATAGAGAAGAATTATTATTAAATTTAAAAAATCACAATGTAGGTTATGTTGTAAATATAGGAGTAGATATGAAGTCTTCTTATAAGAGTATACAAATGGCAGAAAAATATGATTTTGTATATGCTAGTGTAGGTGTTCACCCACATGAAGCTATAAAATTAAAAGAAGAAGACTATAAAACTTTAGAAAAATGGTTACAGCATAAAAAAGTTGTAGCTTTAGGTGAAATAGGTCTTGATTTTCATTATGATTTTTCTCCAAGGGATATTCAAAGAGAAGTTTTTAAAAAACAATTAAAAATTTGTGAAAATATTACAAAACCTGTAATAATTCATTCAAGAGAAGCTAGCCAAGAAGTTTTTGATATAATAAAAGATAGTAAAGTAAGAAAAGGGGTAGTCCACGCTTATTCTGGTAGCTTAGAAATGGCACTTGAATATATAAAATTAGGCTTTTATATAGGTGTAGGAGGAGTTTTAACATTTAAAAATGCTAATAAATTAATAAATGTAGTTGAAAATATACCATTAGAGTATATTTTAATAGAAACAGATGCTCCATATTTAGCTCCAGTTCCTGTAAGAGGTACTAGAAATAATTCACAAAATTTAAAATATGTTGTTGAAAAAATTGCTGAAATAAAACAAATAGAAGTAGAAAAAGTTGAAAAAATAATATTAGAAACAACTAAAAACTTTTTTTGTCTAAAATAAATAGTAAAAATATGTTGCGTAAATATTACAAATATGTTAAGATATTATCTGAGGTGTTATGAGAAGGTTACATCTCTGTTAATAAATCTTAATAAACAGGTTTAAAAATTTAATAATTGTTAATAATATAATTGTATCTTTAAACCTGCACAGGAGGAAATATTAATGACGAAAAATTTATGCAACAATGTTTTTAAACTTAATAAAGCTAAAGTTAAAAAAATTCATATGTTTACAGGACTTGTTTTAGGTTTATCTACTTTTACAGGAAGTCTTACTGCTTATGCTGAAAGTTTTTATACTATTAAAGTAGTTATAGATGATGGAAAAGAATATGAATTAAAAACACCTAAAAAAACAGTTTCTAAGTTTTTAAAATATGAAGATATTGATTTATCTCCAGAAGATAAAATAAATGTAAATCCAGATGAAGTTATTGATGAAGATATGTCTATAAAAATTAATCGTGCATATACAATTAAACTTACTGTAGATGGTAAATTAAATGTATATAAAGCTAGAGATATGAAAGTTTCAGATTTACTTAAAAGAGAAAATATCAATATATATGAAAAAGACATAGTTAGTGTACCTGTTGATACATTAATTGATAAAGATATGGATATAGAAGTTAACCGTGCTGAAAAAGTTAAGTTTGTTGTAGATAATAAAGAAGAAATTCCATTTATAGTAAATAATGCTAGAGTTGGAGTTGCTGTAAATGAATTTATGGAGGAAACAGGTAAACAAGTTTATCTTGAAGAGGGGCAAAGTTCAGCAGCTGATGTTAAAGATGGTATGATTATAAAATTAGCATCTTTAAAAGAAGAAATAAAAGTTACAAAGCAGGAAATACCTTTTGAAACAAAAACAGTTGAAAATTCTAATTTATTAGAAGGAACAACTAACGTAAAAACAAAAGGTGAAAATGGTATAAAAGAAATAAAAACAAAAGAAATATATAAAAAAGATGAGTTACAATCTCAAGAAATTATAGAAGAAAAAGTAACAAAACAACCTATTACAGAAATTATAGAAAAAGGTACTAAGAAAAAACTTAATACAATAAAAACAGAAAAAGGTACTTTTGTTGTAAATAATAAAATAAATATGAAATCTACAGCATATACAGCTGGAATGGAATCTACAGGTAAAAAACCAGGTGATGAAGGTTATGGTTTAACAGCATCTGGTATGAAAGCTAAAAAAGGTATAGTAGCTGTAGATACAAGCATTATTCCTTTTGGTACTGAACTTTATATAGAAGGTTATGGCTATGCTATTGCTGGTGATACTGGAAGTGCTATAAAAGGTAATAAAATAGATGTATTTTTAGATGATTATGAAGATGCTAAAAAATATGGTGTAAGAAATGTAAATGTGTATGTTTTAGGTGACAAAGTTGCTTAAAAAATTTAAAAAAACTATGTTTAATTTATTAAACATAGTTTTTTTATTTATAATATTTAGATAAATTATGCCATAGATAATGCTATTTCCATCATTTTAGTAAATGTTTTTTCGCGTTTTTCAGCAGATATTTCTTCACCAGTCATTATATGGTCACTAACTGTTAATATACAAAGTGAATTAGCACCAAGTCTGGCTGCATTCATATATAAAGCTGCTGCTTCCATTTCTACAGCTAAAACACCCATTTTAGCCCATAAATTATGAGCATCTTTAAATTCAGAATAGAAGATGTCGCTAGATAAAATATTTCCAATATGAACAGGAATATTTTTACTATCAGCTATATTTTTAGCTTTTTCTAAAAGTTTATAACTACAAGTAGGAGCAAAAGTTCCTGGTAATTGATATTGGCTAGCAAAGTTTGAATCAGTAGAAGCAGACATACCAAAAACTATATCATATACTGCTAAATCTTTGCTTAAAGCACCACAAGAACCTATTCTTATAAGATTTTTAACTCCAAATGTTTTTATAAGTTCATAAGAATATATACCAATACTAGGCATACCCATACCAGTACCCATAATAGATATTTTCTTACCATTATATGTGCCAGTATATCCTAAAGCTCCTCTTACAGCATTAAATTGAATAGGATTTTCTAAAAAATTTTCAGCTATAAATTTTGCTCTTAAAGGGTCACCAGGTAAAAGAATAGTTTCTGCTATTTCAGCAGTTTGGTTTATGTGAGGGGTATGTTTCATATAATCAACTCCTTTATATATTTAGTTAGTATATTGTAATTATATAATAATTAATATTTTTTTTCAATTAAATTATAATAATATCATTAAATATCTTTTATGATAAAAATACTTTATAACAAAAAAAGTTTAAATTATTAAATATTACTATCGACATATTTACTAATTTTATGTATAATTAATGTAATGACTATAATTAAAAAAAGAGAATTGGGTGATGTTAAATGCAAGATATGACGGATAAGGAGTTTTCTATTATTAGTGAGTATATAAAAAATAACTATGGTATTAGCTTATCTGTTGATAAAAAATCTTTAGTATATTCAAGATTAAGAAATATATTAGATAAAAAAGGGTTTAATTCATTTACACAATATTATGATTACTTAATAAATGACAAAACAGGAATGGCATCTAGCACTTTTATAGATAAAATGACTACTAATCATACATTTTTTATGAGAGAAGTTGACCATTTTGAATATTTGAAAAATGTTGTATTACCTTATATAGAGTCTACATCAAAAGATAGAGATGTGAGAATTTGGTGTGCTGGTTGTTCATCAGGAGAAGAGTCTTATACATTAGAAATGATATTAAAAGATTATTTTAGAAATAAAGGGAATTGGGATACAGAACTTCTTGCAACAGACATATCTACATCTATTTTAAAAAAAGCTATAAGAGGAATTTATACAAAAGACCAAATAAGACCACTTAGTGAAGATTGGAAAAAAAATTATTTTAAACCTATTAATGATAGTCAAGTTGAAGTTATAGATGATATTAAAAAAAGTATAACTTATAGAAAATTTAATTTAATGGAAAATAAGTTTCCATTTAAAAGAAAATTTCAAGTTATATTTTGTAGAAATGTAATGATTTATTTTGATGATGTTACAAGAACAAATTTAATTAAAAAGTTTTATGATGCATCAGAAAAAGGAGCTTACCTTTTTATAGGTCATTCTGAAACATTAAATAATATAGAAACAAACTATGAATATATTATGCCAGCAGTATATAGAAAAATATAACTACATTATTTGATTTTTTATAAAAATTTGATATAATAAAATAGGGGTATTAAAAATAGTTAAATTAATAAAAATTTATTATAAACAGTAATTGTATTTAAAAAGAGAAAGGATTGATAGAAAGTGGCAGATTTTTCAAGAGAATCTATGCTAGATATGTTTATATTTGAAATGAACCAACTTGTAGACCAGTTGGAACAGTTAATAATAGAGTGTGAAGATGGTTATTCTATGGATAATATTAATGAAATATTTAGAATAATGCACACAGTTAAAGGTTCTGCGGCTATGATGATGTATGAAAATATTTCTAAAACAGCTCACGCTACAGAAGATTTATTTTTCTTTTTAAGAGAAGAGAATCCATTAGATGTTAATTATTCAACACTTACAGATTTAGTTCTTGAAGGTATGGATTTTATAAAAAATGAACTTGATAAAATAGCCAATGGTGGTGAAGCAGATTCAGACCCAACAGAAATTATTAAAAGAATAAAATCATTTTTAAGTGTTCTAAAAGGTGAAGAAGAAGCACGAGAAGAAAATACAGCTCAAACTAGTAAATCAGTTAAACAAGAAGAAAAAAGTGAAAATATTGATACACTTAACTTTCATAATAAATTTGAATGTCACTTATATTTTGAAGAAGAAAGTGGTATGGAAAATATAAGAGCATTTAATGTTATAAATCATTTAAAAGACTTTGGGGAAATAATGCATACTATACCTAAAGATGTTACAGATGAAAAATCTGAAGAAATAATCAAAAAAGATGGTTTTAAATTTGTAATTGCTACAGAGGTTTCTTATGACCAAATACATGAAGTTATAAATTCTACTATATATTTAAAAAATTTTGAATTAAAACCTTATATTTTAAAAAGATATAAAGCAACTATTTATTTTGTTGATGGTTGTGAAATGGAAAATATTCGTTCTTATACAATAGTACATAACTTACAAAACATAGCAGAGAATATTGTTTACCAACCAGAAAATGTAGTATCAGAAGATTCTATTGAAATAATAAGAGATAAAGGATTTAAAATTAAGTTTTCTATAAATAAAGATTACGAAGAAGTACATGAAATGCTTAGTCAAACAGTATTTTTAAAAGCCTTATATCTTGAAGAAATAGAAGAAGAGGAAGAATTAAAACAACAAGTTGAGGAACCAAAAGACCAATCAAAAGATAAACCACAAGAGATAAAAGACCA
>CALWDX010000014.1 GCA_944376805.1 uncultured Clostridia bacterium | reverse complement strand
CTCTCATTTTAAATCCTTGTCCAGATTAACTCTGACTTTATTTATTTTTTAGTGTTCATTCACTTGAATTTTTCGGGTTGTCTAATTCACTTTTTATGATTATTTAGTTTTCAATGTTCAATTTTTTAACTTGTTAGTTACCTATTCTATTATAACCATTTTTTTCATTTTGTCAAGTCTTTTTTAAATATTTTTTATTTTATTTTTCGACTTGCTTTTATCGTTTTAGCGACTTTACTATTTTACCACATCTTCAAAAACTTGTTAAGAACTTTTTTCATCTTTTTTACATTTTTTCTATTTCTTAACTACTTTGTTTTAGCGACTTGATTATAATATCATAATATTTTAATCTTGTCAACACTTTTTTTAATTAATTTTAAGTTTTATTTTTAAATTAAAAATAATTAACTTGGCGACTTGAATATATTATCAAACTTTATAAAATTTGTCAACACCTTTTTTAATGTTTTTTACATAAAATAAATTATCACAACAATATAAGTTAAAAATATAAGTTCAGTTGTTAAGTATTAATACTTAACAACTGAACTTATATTATAATTACCTAATAATTCACGACCTTTTAATTCTTCAAGTTCAATAAAGAAATTAAGGCTAACTACTTCTGCACCTATACTTTCAACAAGTTCAATAATTGCCTTAAGTAGCTAATAAATCATCAACAATAATAACTTTATCACCTTTTTTAATAGCATCTTTATGAATTTCTAAAGTAGCACTACCATATTCAAGGTCATATTCTTTACTTATAGTTTCTGCTGGTAACTTCCCTGCTTTCCTAACAGGTACAAAACCTTTATTCATATTATACGCAATAGGCATAGCAAATATAAAACCACGTGATTCTGGCCCTAAAATATAATCAAATTCAATATTTTCAAGACTTTTTGTAATTTCATCAACAGAATATTTTAAAGCATCTTTATCTTTCAAAACAGTTGTAATATCTCTAAATAAAACTCCCTCTATTGGATAATTAGGTATAGTCCTTATAATATTTTTTAAATCCATAATACCCTTCCTTTCTTTTAAGAAAGCCTAAAATCTTTTAAAATTAACTGAACATTTTCAATATCATTAAATATGTTTACATCAATAGAATATACTACATCTAATCTTAAGTCAACACATTTTTTTAAATGTAATATAACTTTCTCTACATCATCATCACACATAGTACTTTTTAAGATATCAATAAATTTATCATAACCATTAAAACTAATTGCCTTTATATCTATATTATTATGATTTAAAACAAATTGTATGATATTTTTTTCTTTTCCAACAAATCTAACATTTTTTACTTCAACATTTTTAGTAGCAAATATAGCACCTTTATTTTCTTTTCCAATAGGGTTCATTTTATAAAGTTCTTTAGCTAAATTTAATGTTATTTGAGAAAAATCTAAAGCTTTATCTATAACAATAATTTCTTGTAAATCCTCATTAGATAGAGTACAATTTTCATTTATAGTTTTTCTAAAAAGTTCAATATTTTCTTCTCCTAAAGAAAGACCTGCTGCCATTTTATGACCACCAAATTTTTGAAATAAATGAGAACATTTTAAAAGTTCTTCAAACATATTGTAAGGTGGTATACTTCTACCAGAACCTTTTGCACCATCTTTAGCTTTAGTTATAACAAAAGTAGGTTTATAATAAACTTCTTTTACTCTACCAGCTACAATACCAGCAATAGATTCATGTATTTTTTCATTATATATAACTAAAACTTTATCATCTTTTATATTAGTATTTTCCACTTCATATAAAATTTCTTCAACTGCTTTATGAGTAAGGTCTTTTCTTTCAATATTTAAATTTAGTAAATCTATTGCTAAATTTTTAGTATTTTCATCATCATTTGTAGTAAATAATTCTACTGCTTTTAAAGCACTTTCAAGACGACCACTAGCATTTATACAAGGACCTATTATAAAACCATAATCCATTTCATTTATAAGCTTTTCTTCTATATTATTAACTTTTAAAATTTCAAAAAGTCCCTTATTAATTTGTTTATTATTATTAAAAATTTCTAGCCCCATTTTTACAATTAGTCTATTTTCGTCTAACAGGTCAACTATATCACAAACAGTAGAAATAGAAGCAAAAACTAAATATTCATCAAGATTTTCTTCAATTTCCATATATTCATAAAGACCTTTTACAAATTTATAACTAATACCACCAGCAGATAATGCTTTAAATTCATATTTACAATCAGATTGTTTTGGATTTATTATAGCATCAGCATTTGGTAAAACTTCTATTTTTATGTTGTCTTGTTCTAAAAATCTAGGTTCATGGTGGTCTAGTATAATTATATCCATACCATTTTCTTTTATATAGTCTACTTCTTCAATACTAGCTATCCCATTATCACAAGTAAAAATAATGTCAACACCTTTTTTCATAACATCATTTATTGCCTCTATATTAAGTCCATAACCTTCTTCTTCTCTATCTGGAATATAATATATAACATTAGCACCTATACTTTTTAAAGCCTTATATAAAATAACTGTACTAGTAACACCATCTACATCATAATCACCATATATACAAATTAATTCATTTTTAGATATAGCATTTATAATTTTAATAAAAGCCTTTTCCATATCTTTCATATCTAAAGAATTTAAAAAAAATACTTCATCATTATATAAATATGTATTTAATTTTCTTCTTGTTAAAATATCTCTATTAGCTAAAACTGTTGCAAAAACTTCACTTATACCAAATTCTTCAACCATTTTAGATATATTAGCATTTACATTTCTAATTGTCCATTTAGCCATTTTTTTCTCCCTTTCTATATTATATTTAATATTTTAACATATATATTTTTATTGTCAAAAGATTTTATTTTTTATAAATTTATTTACATAACTATTTAAAAAACAGATGATATAAATGAGCTATGATTTTACTATTATAAATCCAAAAAATAACAATAAATTTACTATTAAAATATATTATGCTGTATTGTTTTTATAAAAATCAAAAAATAGTTAATAAAAAAGTCGCCTTTTAGACGACTTTTTTATTAACTATTTTTAGTTTTAATATTATTAAGCATATACCATACAGGACCTGCTATAAATATAGATGAATAAGTTCCACAAACAATACCTACAGCAATAGGAAGTGCAAATATTTTAACAGATTCCACACCAAAAATATATAAACTAATTACAGTAAAAAATGTAGTTAAAGAAGTAAATATAGAACGTCTTAAAGATTGAGTTGTACCTCTATTTATAAGGTTTTCATCTATTGTGCCAGTTCTACCTTTATTTTCTCTTATTCTATCAAAAATAACAATTGTAGCATTAATAGAATAACCTAAAATAGTAAGAATAGCAGCTATAAAAGCATCATTTAAAGGTATTCTAAATATAGCATAAAAAGATATTAATATTAAAGCATCATGTAAAAGAGCAATTATAGCACTAGCACCTGTTTTTAAATTTTTAAATCTAAAAGAAACATATAAAAGCATAACAATACAAGATACTAAAACAGCTAAAAAAGATGTTCTTTTCATTTCATTGCTTATAGTAGCACTAATATCCCTAACAGAATAATCACTATCAGTTAAAGTGTATTTTTGAGAAATAGCATTAGTAAAAGCTATTCTTTCATCTTGAGTTAATAAACGCGTTTTAATAATAACACTTTCACCATTACCTATAATTTGTATTTGAGCATTATCTATATTAATAGTTTCTTTAAGAATATTATTTATATCTTCATTACTAACTTCTTTACCATTTAAAGATATTTCAATAGAAGTACCACCAGTAAATTGTATATCATAATTAAAAAATCCTTTACCTTGGCTATTGTTATAAAACATAAACCCAAAGCCAATGGCTATAATAATAACGGATATAGCAATATATATATATCTATTTTTTATTATATTCATTTTTGAAGCCTCCTTATTTACCACCATATAGCTTAGGCGATTTTATTCCTGCATTAACCATAGCTTTAACGATTACTTTAGTAACAAATAAAGCTGTAAACATGGAAAGAACAATACCAAGCATTAAAGTTTGAGCAAATCCTTTAATAGGACCACTACCTAACCAATATAAAACACCACCAGCTATAAGAGTTGTAATATTACTATCTAATATAGCAGGGAAAGCTCTAGAAAAACCTTTATCTATTGCAAGTTTAAGTGTTCTACCTTGAGCAAGTTCTTCTCTAATTCTTTCAAATATAATAACATTAGCATCAACAGCCATACCAACTGAAAGTATAATACCAGCTATACCATGTAAAGTTAAAGTAATATTAAGACCATTTAAGAATAAAAGTTCTAAAAGTATATATATAAATAATGCAAGACAAGCTGCAAAACCTTTTGCTCTGTAGAATAAAATCATAAATAATAATACTAAAGCTATACCAACAATACCACCTATAATACTTGTTTTTAAAGCATTAGCACCAAGCGTAGCACCTATTGTATTCATTTCTAAAATTTCAAGTTCAAAAGGTAAAGAACCTGCTCTTATTAAAGATGCTAATTCTTCAGCACTATCTACATCAAAATCTCCTTGAATAACAGCTTTACCATCTGGTATAACACTATTAACAGTAGGTGCACTTATTAATTGGTCATCAAGCATAATAAGTATAGGTTGTCCTATATTTGCTTCTGTTGCTTTTTTAAAATCTTCTTTTCCTCTTTCATTAAATTCTAAATTTACAACGATTTGTGACTGACCAAACTCATCTGTATAGGCTTGTTTTTTAGCATTAACAACATCTTCACCTTTAACAACTACTTGACCTGTAATATCAACAAAAGATAATTTAGCAGTTTGTCCTATTTCATTTACAGCAGTTTCTACATCTTCAATACCAGGTATTTCAACCCTTATTCTTTTGTCACCTTCTTGATAAACGTTAGCCTCTGTCCAACCTTTTCTATCAAGACGTTGTTGTATCATAGAAATAGCTGAAGCCATTTTATCTTCCCAAGATGCTTCATCTAAAGATTGTGCTTCATCTTTATTTTTTTCTTTTTCATCTTGTTTCTTTGTACTTTCTTCAGATGAACTTTCTTCACTAGAACTACTTTCTTCTGTAGAGCTATTTTCTGTACTTTCTGTTTGTTCTTGTGTTGATTGTTCTTTATTGTTTAAATTTTCTGTCTCTTCTTGAGCCTCATAAACAATATAAACCCCACCACTTAAATCTAAACCTTTTTCTATATTTCTATAACTAAATCTATGACCTGGACCATATCCATTATAAGTAACATAAAAAAGTATACCTGTAATAATGAATATTATAAAAAGTAATAAAACATTTTTATTTTTAGATTTCATATATTTTCTTCTTCCTTTCTTGCTTAAATAAAAATATTTAAGCAATACTTTTATATATTTATAGTATATACTATTTTTTTAATAATATTTTATTCTTCATTTAATGCTTCATAAACTTTCATCATAATAGAACATTCTGTTCTTTTCTTTTGCATTTCACAACCTATTTCATAAGGTGTAATTAAATCATTATGCATATTATTAGAACTAGCAGCACAACCACCACTACAATAAAATTTTGCCCAACAACTTTTACAAGCTGGTTTTGAATATACATTTATACCTTCAAAATCTTTTCTAATATCTTTT
The DNA here is from genome assembly GCA_944376805.1 of uncultured Clostridia bacterium. Classification (GTDB taxonomy): domain Bacteria; phylum Bacillota; class Clostridia; order Lachnospirales; family CAG-274; genus Tyzzerella. Next base: position 16,927 of record CALWDX010000014.1, on the reverse strand, counting down.
CTTTCAACACCTTCAAAAACAGTACCCATTTTAAATTGTTCTTGTCCTACAAATTGATGACAAGGGTATAAATCACCTTCAGGAGTTACAGCTAAATATTCTGTACCTGAACCACAACCAACTAATCTTTTATGAGCACAAGGACCACCAGTTAAATCAATCATAAAGTGGAAAAAGTTAAACCATTTACCTTCTTTTTGTCTTTTTAACATTTCTTTAGCAAGTTTTTCATATTCTTCAAAAATAATTGGTAAATCTTCTTTTCTTATAGCATAATCTTCTTTTTCATCTGTTACAACTGGTTCAACACTTATTTGTTTAAATCCTAAATCTGCAAGGTGTAAAACATCTTTAGCAAAGTCAAGATTATTTCTTGTAAAAGTACCCCTTACATAGTAGTCCATTTGGTTTCTGTCTTCTGCCATTTTAACAAATTTAGGAACAATATTATCATAACTACCTTGACCACCAGCACGTACACGCATTTTATCATTAATTTCTTTTCTACCATCTAAACTTAAAACAGCATTATGCATATTTTTGTTTATATAATCTGCTATTTCATCATTTAACAAAATACCATTTGTTGTCATAGTAAATCTAAAATTTTTATTATGTTGTTTTTCAATACTTCTACCATACTCTACTATTTCTTTAACAACATCAAAATTCATTAAAGGTTCTCCACCAAAAAAGTCTATTTCAAGATTTTTTCTAGAACCAGAATTCTCTATTAAAAAGTCAATAGCTTTTTTACCTACTTCAGCACTCATAAGAGAACGTTTTCCGTGATATTCCCCTTCTTCAGCAAAACAATATTTACATTTAAGATTACAATCGTGGGCTATATGTAAACAAAGTGCTTTAACAACTGGTTTTCTATTATCTACTTCTGGAATAATACCAGAAAAAATATCTGGTGAAAATAAAACTTCATTTTCTTCAAGTTCCTTTAATTCAGAATAAGCCTCTTTTATATCACTTTCATTATATTTTTCTTTTAATATATTAATTATACTTTCTAAATTTTCTTTTTTATAATAATCTAATATATCATAAGAAATTTCATCTACACAATGAACTGAACCACTATTAACATCTAAAACAATGTTTAAATCATTCATTTTATACTTATGTATCATTTTTATCTCCTTTCAAAATACATTAATTTAGCTAACAATACTTTAAAATACACTTTACTAATTTTTAGTAAAGTGTAATAAGTAATAAAATATAACATATATTAATTTTTTAAAAACCATAGCTTAAGCTATTTAAACTATGGTTTAAAGATAAATTATTTTACCATTTCACATTTTTGGTTAGCAACAGTACAAGATGTTTTACAAGCAGATTGACAAGATGTTTGACATTCGCCACAACCACCTTTTGCCATAGTGCTTTTAAGTAATTTAGTGTTTAATGTTTTAATATGTTTCATATTAGTTATCCTCCTAAAAATGCTTAATTTAATATATGTACAAGACATTATAACACACCTTAAAAAATTTTTCCATAATTTTTTAATATTTTTAACTTTTTTTAGTATTTATACCTATAATACCTCCTATTCCTCCGGCAGATATAGATAAAATAATAATCATAATCATTTTATATGTTATTTTTAAAACAGGAAGTACACAAAGGCCAACCATAATCATAATAATTGAATATACTATACCAACTAACATACCAAATAGTAAACCTTTACTATTTACCCCTTTAGATGCAATAATTCCACCTATTAAAACAGATATAACTGTTGTCATCATAACAACAATTTGTATATTTTCTTCTGTTGTTTCTGTATATGTAAGTAATATACCATAAACAACAAAAACAATAGCAGTTAATACATATGAAAATACAGTAGCTTTTGTTAAAGATACTAAAGCAGTATTCATAAATAATCCTCCTTTAAAATATTTTTATAATTACTATTGTATTAATTGAAATTTTGTTTTATGATATTATATAAGGAATAATAAAAAGGAATATTAAATTAAAATATAATAATTAATGTAATGAAGGTGATAGTATGAAATTAAATTTATTATTAAATAATAAAACTTCTTATGTTCAAAAAGATTTTAAATATTCTTCTAATTCTAAAAAAAATATAAATTATTCAAATAAGTATATAATGGAACAAACAGACAATATTACTATATCTGATGAAGCTTTAGAATTACAGGAAAAAATTAACGATGAAAAAAAGAACCTAGAAGAAGAATCTAAAAGAAAAGAAGAAGAAATTAAAAAAATGAAAGAAGAAGCTAAAAAATCTAAAGAAGAAATGGAAGCAGCTGCTAAAATGTGGCAAACTATAACAAAATGTTTTAAAATAGCATTAAGAATTATTATGGATGATAAAGTTCCTATGACAGATGAAAAATTTCTTATGAAAAATGATGATGCACTATATAATAAATCTATATTACTAAGAAATAATATGAAATCAATTAAAAATAGTGATGATAGAAAAAATTATAATTCAATATTATCTAAAGATGATATAAAAGATTTAGAAGTTAATATAAATATATTACAATCTGATAATAAAGAAATTTCTAAAATCGAAACTAATGATTTATTATTACCTTAAAAATAATTAAATATTTTAAGACTAGGAGGTATTTTTTATGATAGACCTTCATACACATTCAACTTATTCAGATGGAACATATAGCCCAAAACAACTTATAGAAGAAGCTTATAAAAAGGGGCTAAAAGCAATAGCTATAACTGACCATGATACAATAGAAGGTATAAAATATGCTAAAAATATTGCAGAAGATTTAGATATAGAACTTATTAATGGAATAGAATTTTCTGCTGACTACAAAGGTATAGAAATACACATTTTAGGATATTTTTTAGATATAGAAAATAAAGAACTTTTAAATCTTTTAAAAGATTTAGAAAAAACAAGAAATCAAAGAAATATTGAACTTATAGAAAAATTAAATAATATTGGTCTTGATATATCTTTTGATTATGTGAAATCATTGTCTGGTTCTGGTCTTGTAACAAAAGCACATTTTGCAACAGCATTAGTAGAAAAAGGATATGCAAAAACTAGAAATGATGCTTTTAGTTTATATCTTGGAAAAGGTAAGCCTGCTTATGTACAAAGAGTTTTAATTTCATATAAAGAGGCAATAAATTTTATATTAAATGCAAATGGAATACCCGTTTTAGCTCATCCTATAATATATAAATTATCTGAAAAAGATTTAGATTTAGCAATAAAAGATTTAAAAGAAAGCGGTATTTGTGGTATAGAATGTTATTATCCATCTAATACATTAAATCAAACTAATTTTTTATTATCTTTAGCAGAAAAATATAATTTAAAAATAACTGGTGGAAGTGACTTTCATGGTGAAAATAGACCAAGTGTAAAATTAGGTAATATATTTTTAGACAAGCAAATAAATTATAACATATTAGAAGAATTAAAAACTATAAGGAGATAAAAATGAAAGATAAAAATAGTGTAAAAGTAATAGCACAAAATAAAAAAGCATTTCATGATTATTTTATATTAGAAACATATCAAGCAGGCATAGCATTAAAAGGTACTGAAGTAAAATCTTTAAGAGCTGGTAGATGTAATCTTAAAGATAGTTATATAAAAATAGAAAATAATGAAGCATATATAAAAAATATGCATATAAGCCCTTATGACCATGGAAATATATTTAATCACGACCCTTTAAGAGATAAAAAATTACTTCTTCATAAGTTTGAAATAAATAAGCTCATAGGAGCTTCCACAATAGATGGACATACTCTTGTCCCTACTAAAATATACTTTAGTGGCAGTTATGTAAAAGTAGATGTTGCAATAGCAAAAGGTAAAAAATTATATGATAAACGTCATGATATAGCTAAAAAAGACCAAAAAAGAGAAGCAGAAAAAGATTTTAAATTAAAATTACAAGCTTAAATAGGTAAAGGGGGGTTTACCCCTCTTTTTATTTACATTTCTTGTCTAACTTCTTTAAAAGCTTTTATACTTTCAATAGAATTTTCTATAAACATACTATTATTTACAATAACAACCATACTCATTAAAAAAATACCAAAGACAATAAGTAAGCCTGGTGTTATTTTATCTTTCTTTTTAATTTCTTGTTCAAACATAGCAATCTCCTAATTTCAGTTATAATTATATTTTATTCACACAAAACCAATTTATATCTATTATACTAAATTAAACGATAAAAATAAATAAAAGTTTTTTAATTTTCGATAAATTTTTTAATAACTTTCATTTCTTCTTCATTAGCTAATCTATATTCACCTTCTTCAAGAGTTTCGTCTAATATTATATCATCAAAACTAGTACGTTTTAGATATACAACTTTTCTTCCAAAAGCTTCAAACATTCTTTTTATTTGGTGATATTTTCCCTCTTTTATAGTAATATTAACTTTAGAAAAATTTTCTGCACTATATTCTATAGATAATTTCGCAGGTAAACACTTATATCCTCCACTAATAACTACACCTTTTTCAAATTCTTTAATATGTTCTTCTGTTATTTTACCATTAATATGTGCATAATAAGATTTTTCTATATGTTTTTTAGGAGAAAGTGTATTGTGTGCAAATCTACCATCATTAGAAAGTATTAAAAGCCCTACTGTATCTTTATCTAGTCGACCTACTGGAAACAATTTCATTTTTTTATATTTTTCATCTAATAAATCAATTACTGTTTTTTCTTTTTCATCTTCTGTGGCAGATATAACCCCTTTAGGTTTATTAAGTATAATATATACAAATTCATCATAAGAAACTACTCTTTTATCAAAAGTTACAACATTTTTTTCTTTATCTATTTTGGTATCAGCTTTTATACAAGGTACTCCATCAACCCATACCCTTCTAAATTTTATATAATCTCTTACTTGACTTCTACTACCTATACCAGCATTAGATAAAAATTTATCTAATCTAACAAGTGCCATTTATTTTCCTCCTAAAAATTCTATATTTTTTTATATACAAATCATTTGTCTTTTGGTATAATTATAATATATTTTATTTATTATGTCGATTATTTTATAAAATTTTTTAGGAGGATTAAACTATGCCTGTAATACAAGAAGGAATTATTTTAAATGAAGATAAAACATTAAGTTTTGGTAATTATGAAGTTGCTGAAAAAATTAAAGTTACAGATTTTAATGTAGATGGAAATATATATAAAATTAGAACACATAATGCTGTTACAAGACTTTCTAAAAATGGCAATCTTTTATTAGAAACTGTTCCAGGTGCTACTATACATAATCTTTGTATTAAAGAAAAAGAGGCTACTTTTTTAGCAGAAGGTTTAGGTGATACACTTATAACTTTAGAATTAGAACCTAATACAAACTATTCTCTATTTATAAATGATGTTAATATAGATAAAATTAAAACTAATCTTTCTGGTAAAATAAACTTTAGTACAACATTATCTAAAGAAGCACAAGAAATTAAAGTTGAAAAACATATTTAATATCAATATAAATAAAGGGTGTAAATTAAATTTTACACCCTATTTTAATATACTTTTAATTTAATGATACTAATGCATCTGTTACAAAATTATCAACTGTTATTTTCCATTCTTCAACCATATGCAAATTCGTTTTTCTTGCAATAGTAGCAAATTTTATTATATTATCAATTTGTTGTTTTTTAGTCCCATATTTTAAATAAATACCAGCATAATATAATGGTAATTGAGCTTCTTCAACTCTCAATAATATTTCTTCATTATCTTTAACTACTTCTTTAGCTTTTTCAAAAAGTTCTATATATTCAAAATATAATTTTTTTGTTAAAAATGTTTTTTTGTAGTCTTCAGGATTTCCAAAAATATCTAATCTTACATTTTTTTCTTTATGTGCATTATGTATTTTATGTATATATTGTAAAATATATTTTCCAGCCTTTCCATAATATCCATTACAAAATTCGGTCATATGTTTTTCAATATCACAATAAGGGTTCCAAGCTAACTTTGCTAATAAATACCCTCTTAAATAACACCATTCCCCACCTATTTCCCTATTACATTGGCTAAATAACAATTTAACTTTATTTTTTTCAAAAAATTGCATATTAGGAGCTAAAGTATATAAGTTAGGAAAAGGGCTTACTAAATTTCTAAATTGTATATTATAGTCCCATAAAGAAACGCTATTTGATATACTTGCCCAAAATTCTAATTCTTCTTTACTTTCTTTACAACTAATATCTGTTTCTATAGGTAACCCTCTATTAGCCTCTATATTGCAAGTCATAATATGTACATTTTTGTTAGGTCTTGTATGTTTAGGTGGTTTTCTAGTATACCAATATGAAAGCGTAGAAATAACTTTGTCTGGAAATTCATCAGCAACTTCATTAACAAAATCTAATACAGAACCCATAGGACTTTCATCATAATCATCTATTTTTTTACAATTTTCACATTGACAATATAAATTATCATCATTTTGACTAACAGACCAATAGCGACAATCTGGCTTTTCCTTCATAAATTTTCTTAAATTATCTTTAATAATCTTTCTAACATTAGGATTACTTAAACAAGGCTCACCTTTTTTATTTCTTTCACCATCTATTAATGCAAAATATTCAGGTTGTTGTTCAAATAAATCTTGTGGTAATAAATTTTGAAAAGAATGACACCAAAATCCCCAACCTTCGTGTTTTCCACTTTGTGCAGCTTTATGTTTTTCAGAAAATTCTTTATTTTCAAAATCTTTATAAAAAATTTCTCTATAATCTATTTTAGGTATAAAAGAATAAGTGTCTAAATTAATAAATAAATTTTCTTCTTTAGGTACATACTCTACTTTTGAAGTATAATATCTACAACCAACAATTCTTTCTAAAAAATCATAAACAGCATAAACAAAAGACTGTTCATTTTCAGCTAAAAATTCTAAAAAATAGTTATTATCAACTTTTTTTAATGAATAATAAAAACCTTGTAAGTCATATTTTTTACTTTTTTTAAATAATATTAAATTAGAATTTTCAATTTTTTTATTATAAATTTCAAAATCTACATTTGTTATTTTTTTTAAATAATCTTTTAATATATTAGATGCCCTTTTACTTTCTTTACAATTAACAATTTTAAAATCTGTATTATTATTTTTTATTATATAAATTTCCATAAAATTTATATCCCCCTTTATTTTTAATAGTTATTTTATATATATATTAACTATTTTATTACTATTTTTTATTTAATTTTATTATATTCAATTATAAAAAAATATAAATATCAAAATGCTTTTAATTTATATCTTAATGTTATATTATATAATCTTTAAAAATTGTAAATTATATTTAAAAAATTTTTAATTTTCCTATTGACTAATTAGGATTTAAAGTGTATTATTTTAGTATGAATTAAATTATTATTGAATTGGAGATGATTTTTTATGAATATAACTTTTAACGGAAATCCTTTAACATTAAAAGGTAAAGAAATTAAAGTTGGAGATACTGCCCCAGATTTTTTATTAACAGATACAAATTTAAATGATATTTCTTTAGCAGATACTAGTGGAAAGCGTGTATTAGTAGTTGTACCTTCTTTAGATACTCCTATATGTGATATGTCAGCAAAAAGATTTAATGAAGAAGCAACAAAACTAGACAATGTTTCTATATATGTTATATCTATGGATTTACCTTTTGCTCAAGCAAGATGGTGTGGTGCTACTGGTTCTGATAAAATAATAACTTTATCTGACTATAAAAATAGAAGTTTTGGTGAAAACTATGGAACATATATTAATGAACTTGGTTTATTAACAAGAGCTATTTTTATAATAGATGAAAATAATAAAGTTATTTATGTAGAATATTGTTCTGAAGTTAAAAGTGAACCAAACTTTGAAGCTGCTTTAAATGCTTTAAAATAAAGCCCCTAAAAATAAAGGTTAAAGCTAAAAAATCTTTAACCTTTATTTTTTATCCCCATAATACATTACATATCCAAAGGCTAGCTATAACACCTGCAAAATTTGCTATTAATGCTCCTACTAAAGTATATTTTGTTTTTGTTATATTTACTGCCATAAAATAAACACTCATAGTATAAAAAACTGTTTCTGTACTACTCATCATAACACTTACAAATCTACCTATAAAAGAGTCTGGACCATAATTTTTAAACAAATCAAGTAATATTCCAGTAGATGCTGAAGAAGAAACAAGTCGCATAAATGTTAAAGGTACAACTTCTGTTGGATAACCTATTTTTTCTGTAATAGGTGCAATTAAATTACTTAATAAATCTAAAGCCCCTGAAGCTCTAAGTATACCAACAGATACCATAAGACCAACTAATGTTGGTGCTATTTGAAAAACTGTTTTAAATCCTTCTTCTGCTCCATCTATAAAAGCATCATAAACACTAGTTTTTTTTGAATAACCATAAAATAATATGTAAATTATAACAAGTGGAATCATTAAATCTGAAAGTATTAGAATAAATTTCATCTATATTTCCACCTTTCTATTATTTTTATTACAAATATACCTACTATTGTAGATACAATTGTAGCAAAAAATCCTGGAGCTATTATTTCAGAAGGATTTTGTGAATTAAATTGTGACCTATAAGCTACTATATTTACAGATATAATTTGCAAACTAGACATATTAAATACTAAAAACATACACATTGCCCTACTAGCCTCATCTTTTTTCTTATTAAGAGTTTGTAAACTTTCCATAGCTTTTATCCCAGCTGGTGTAGCTGCCCAACCAAGCCCTAAAATATTAGCTATAACATTTGTAGATATATAATCCAAAGATTTATGATTTTTAGGTACATCTGGAAAAAGATAAGACAAAAATGGACGCATTTTTTTGCTAAGTTCTTTTATAAGTCCTGCTCTTTGTGCAATTTCCATCATACCAGACCACATAGCTATAATACCCATCATAGTTATACAAACAGTTATTGCCTCCTTAGAGGAATCTAAAATAGCCTGTGTAACATCTGGCATAGTACCATTAAATGATGCTACCAATACACCTATTAAAATCATACCACCCCATAAATAGTTAAGCATTATACCCTGTCCTTTCTTTGCTTTATATAATAATACTCATAAAAATAAAAAAAATTACTAAAATTTAAAATATTTATAAACACAAATAATATTAAATTAAATATAAAAAAGGTATAGAAAAAATCTATACCATTAAAAATTATTTATAATTTTTCTAATATTATAGGAATTCCTGCTATAGAATTAAATTCTTTATATTCTCCATTAGAATTAATTTGTTCATCTTCATACTTCCATAATCCTTTAGGAACATAAACTGTTCGTTGATTTTTACCCTTTTCACAAACTGGTGATACTAAATATTTATCACCTAACATAAATTGATTTATTATATGTTCAACTTGCTCTTGTGGAAACTCATAAGACATATATCTAACTAAAGGTTCACCTATTTTATAAACATTGTCTATTAAAGTCATAATATAATTTATATATTTTTTTCTAACTTCAATACTTTTTAATATACATTCAAAACTTTCTTTACTTAAAACTCTAAAAGGTGCTGCCGAAAATTGCATAGCAGGCATTAAACAAGCTATTTCACAATGACGTACAAAAAGTTCTTCGTCAAGGTTAGATTTTGCCATTTCTTGAAAATTCAAATATTCTCCTCCACCTATCATATCTGGACAGCCAAAAGGATGACCTGTTATACCTTGTAATAAAATATCTGGAATTAAAGATGCTACACCTTCGCTACCCTAAGAATGTGCTTTATCACAAAGGCGTTGCATTAAAGAGTAACCTCCTGCTTTAAATGTAACTCTATATTCATTAAATGGATATTGTTCACCAAATTTTGCCCAAAGTCTTGATTGTTCATCTGGTGTAGCTTTTTTATATGTAATATTATTTTCTTTATAATAAAAGCTATCCCCTGCATCAAATTTAAAACCATCTACACCTAAATTTATTAATTCATCTAATTGATTTTTTAACCACTGTTCTGCTTTAGGATTAGTAAAATCTAAAACAGCAGAATAACCATTCCACCATCTACAAATAAATGTTTCATTTTCACTATTTTTAATAAGTATATCTAAATTTTCTGCCTCTCTAAATTTTACAGTATCTGGAGTTATAAAAGGACATATCCAAACCATAACTTTAAAGCCCATTTCGTGCAATTTTTCTAGCATTTCTTTTGAATTTTCAAATTTTCCACTATGAAAACGCCAATCACCATAATTTTCAGACCAACCATCATCTATCATAAGTACACCTTCTTGCATACCTGATTTTATTATATTATTAGCATAATTTAATATATCTTTTTGATTTTGAAAAAATGTTAATTCTATCCAAGTATTATATATTACTTTTTCAAATAATTCTTTTGCTAATGTTTGTTTTTCAAATGGAAAATACTTTTTAACAGCATATAAATATGCTTCTTTTAATGTGTTACCACTTTGTTCTAATACACAACTATCTGGTATAGTTATAGTGCCACAATTAAACTCTACTTTATATCCTATTTCATTCCAAATAATACGCCCTTTTGTAGATAATAATAAAGGCATCGATTGATTAGGTGTATTATTTATTGTAAAATCAATTACTTCTTTTGTTTCTTTTGAAAAAGGCATTTTCATTCCATATTTAACACAAGAACCATACCAAAATTCATTTTCTAAAAATTCAATTTTCATAATAATTCTCCTTTAATTTAAAATATATAATATATATAAGTATAACATATAAAGTTAATTATATATATTTACATTGTTACATTTTGTTAAAATTTTTACACTATAATATTATAAAAATTATATATTTAAAAAAATAATAAGTATTGTATAAAATTACTATTTTTTATACAATACTTATTACTTATTTTCTACATACTATAATAATCTAAAATACCTAAATATATAGCCCAAGCTATTTTCTTTTGATATTCTTCATTTTTTAAATTATTATTTTCTTCTGTATTAGATAAAAATCCACACTCTACAATAATTGCAGGCATTTTTGTCTGTTTTAAAATATAATAATCTTTATTTGCTTTAGCTACTCTATCATTACTACTATCTACTTCTTTTAATCTATTTTGCACATATTCTGCAAGTTTTTTACTTTCTTCAGAGCCTTCATAATAAAATACTTGAGCACCTTTTACATTTTCTTTAGGAAATGAATTTTGATGTATACTAACTAATAAATCTACTTCTTCATTATTAGCAATATTTTTTCGTTCTTTTAAATCTTCTCTTTTTTTGTCAGATAAAGCTGTATCATCTATTCTAGTTGTTAAAACAAAACCACCTGATTGTTCCAAATATCCTTGTAAATATTTTGATATTTGTAAATTTATATCTTTTTCAAGTGTTCCATCTTTTGCTACTTTTCCAGGGTCCCAATCGCCGTGTCCTGCATCTGCTTGTGTCAAGTCAGGACGGAAAAATTTTTTTATTTTTTTAATTTTACTACTACTTCATTTGAATTATACACTAATATTTCTTTAACATATTTATCTACTATATCCTTTGTTAATTCAGTAAAATTAAAGTATTTATTATTATTTTCTATACTGTTTAGTTGTATATTTAATTCTTTTAAATTTTTATTTTCTAAAGATATGAGATTATCTAAATTTTTCTTTTGTTTTAAATATTCATCTTTTGTAATTATATTTTCTAAATAATTCTCATATATTTTTACTTTTTTAGATGTTAATCTTGTTAGTGAATTATTGCTATTTAAAATAAGTTTCTCAATTTTATTTTTATCATAATTTTTATTTTCTTTAATATTATTTAATATCAATTTTTCTTTTAAAGTATCTAAAACTTTTATTTTTATATCTTCTTCGGATATTTTACCTTTAAAACAGTTAGTAAAAGAATTTTGTTTCCAGCTGTTACAGTAATATTTTCTTAATATAGTATTTTTTTTATTATCCATATAATAATAATTTCTTAAAGCATATCCACAACAACCACATTTTATCTTATAAGCAAATAAACAATTTTCTTTTTTGTTTTTTGATTTATCAATATTAAATTTTTTTGAGTTTAACTTTAAAAATAATTCTTTATCAATAATAGGTGGATGTGTATTTTCTAATCTTATTATATCATCTTCAATATTTTTTACTGTTTTCTTATTATCACCCATTACTTTTTTTCTTGTTTTAAACCCAATCGTATTACCAATATAAACTTCATTTATTATTATTTGTCTTATATCTCCAGACTTCCAAATTTCTTTTTTACAAGGTTTATTTTGCAATTTTCTTATAGTTGGTATAGATTTATCATTTAATTCTTTAGAAACTCTTATATATGAATTAAATTCATTTTGTAAATTAAATATCATTTTTATAATATTTGCATTTTCTTCATCTATTTCAAGTCTTTTAGTTATAGGATTTTTTTTGTATCCAAAAGGCACTTTCCAAATATATTCTCCATTTTTAACTTTTGTAATTTTAGTTGATTTACTTTTTAGTGCTAAATCTTTTATATAATATGTATAAAGTAAATTTTTAAAAGATATATCTATATTTGATGTAATATTTTTATTATTGATGTTATCATAATCATCATTAATAGCTATAAACCTTACATTCATAAATGGAAATATTTTATCTAAATAATCACTTACTTGAATATAATTACGTCCAAACCTTGATAAATCTTTTACTATTACACAATTTATTTTATTATCTTTAATATCTTTTATTAATCTTTCTACTGCTGGTCTATTAAAATTACTTCCACTATATCCATTATCTTCATAATAAAATATATTACTAACTTTTAAATCATTTGATTTTTGTATGAACATATCTATTAAATTTTTTTGATTTATAAGGCTTTCATTACTTTCTGTAACATCTTCCCTAGATATTCTTGTATAAACCCCTATATTATATTTAATCATTTAAAATACACTCCATTCTGTTAAGTATATCTTTATATTCATCTTTATATTTAAAAGTTATATTTATTTTTCCATTTTTGTATATAATGATTTCATTTATTAATAATTCTATTAAATTTCTTGTTAATACACTTTCATCTTTAAACTGTAAAAAAGCATTTATAAAATTATTTTTATTATAAATTGTATCGTCTATATAAGATAATTTTTCATTTAAAATTTTTTGTTTTTCTAATATAGTATTTTCTTTTTGGATATAGTTATTTTTTATTAATATATAGTCATCTTTTGAAAGTAACTTATTTACATAATCTTCATAACTTGATTTTATATAACTTTTAGTTTTTTCTAATTCATTCTTACATTGTTTTATTTCATCATTAATTATATTTTTTTCTAAATTAATTATATTTTTATTACTATCTATTAATTTTTTTAAATCTACATAAATATTTATTTGCTTTTTTATTTCATTAAAAACTATTTCTTTCAATATTTCTTCTTTAAATTGAATAAAATCACATTGTTTTGTTTCTCGCCCTTTACAAACAAAAATAGCTCTATTAGGCTTATTATTAAGCCTAATTTCTCGCCTTAAAAGTCTTTTGCCACATTCTCCACATTTAATAATATTTTTAAATATGTTATCTGTTATAATTTTAGGGTCTTTATTTTTCTCATCATATATATTTTTAGCATTATTATTAATTTCTTGTACTTTATAAAAAACTTCTTTAGATATAATAGGCTCGTGTGTATTTTCAACAATTATCCAATCTTCTCTAATAGTTCTTTTTTGGTTATTTATTGAAATATTTTTCTTTTTCCCTTGAACCATATTTCCAATATATAACTCGTTTAATAAAATAGTTTTTACATTATTAAAATTCCATTTACTATTTTTAAATTTTTGGTTTTTTACTATACCTCTACTATATAAGTATTTAATAGGGGATAGTATATTGTTTTCATTTAAAATTATAGCTATTTTAGTATAACTATTACCATCAAGTCTTAATTGAAATATATTTCTTACTATATCTGCTGTTTCATCATTTACTATAATTTTATTTTTATTATTAGGGTCTTTTAAATACCCATAACTTGCATAACTTCCTGTAAATTCGCCTTTTTGTTTTTTTATTTTTAATGATGTAGACACCTTTTTAGATATATCTTTTGAATATAATTCATTTACTATATTTTTTAGGTTAATTGATAAAATTTCATTTGAATTTTTATTAATACTATCATAATTATCATTAATAGCTATAAATCTTACATTCATAAATGGAAATATCTTTTCAAGATAATTGCTACATTCTATGTAGTTACGCCCAAACCTTGACAAGTCTTTCACTATAACGCAATTTATTTTTTGCTTTTTTAAATCTTGTAAAAGTTCTTCAAAGCCGTTTCTATTAAAATTTGTACCTGTTTTATTAACATCTTCATATATATTTATTAGTTTAAATTCATCTTTATTTTTTATATAGTTTAATATTAAATTTTTTTGATTTTCAATACTATAATTATCATCATTTACATCTAATTTTGACAGTCTAACATAAATACCAACATTATATTGTTTAATTGTATCATTTGTAAGTTTAATTTGATTTTTATTTTTTCTACTTTTTCTAGCCATTACAAGCTACCTTTAACTTATTTATATTTTCAATATATGATAATAGACTTTTGTACTCATCTTCATAATTGAAACATATATCAATTTTTTTTGTATTATAAACTTTTATATTATAAATTAAACTTACAACTAATTCTCTTTTTAATTCTGAAATATTTTTATTTTGTTTAAAGTATTTTATAAATTCTTGATTAAAAGTATTACCTTTACTTAAATTTTCTATTTCATTCTCATATTTATTTATTAATATCTGTATTTCTTCTATCTTTTTAGTATAAGATATATTAAAAGTTTTATATTCATCTTCCGTCAATATTCCATCTTTTAAATCTTCATATAATTTCAACTTAATATTTTGGTATTTTTTTAATTCTTTTCTTTTTTCTTTAATTCGTTCATCAACTTTTTTTATTTGCTGTGATGTATAGGGTAGTTTGTTAATTATTTTTAGTGCTTTTTCAATATTTATAAGATGGTCTATTTGATTTTTAATACTATTAAAAACTAATTCTTCTATAATATCACTTTTAATTGTAATACCTTTACAACCATTTTTATTTTTAGCACCATTGCATATATAAACCATATTAGACTTACCTTTTTTGCCATTATTTTTCCTTATTAATGGTTCACCACAATCACCACAATATAATATACCACTTAAAGGATATACCTGTTTATTGTTTGGAGATACTCTTGTATCTAATAATAACACTCGTTGTACTGTATTAAATATATGTTTTTCAATAATAGGGGAGTGATTATCATTTATTATTATTTGTTCTTCTTTTGGAACACTTATTGAATTATTTATTTTATAATTGGGAGTTGTTCTTTTTTTCTGTTCAAGAACGCCGATATATACTGGATTTTTTAAAATTCTAAAAATAGCTTGTGCAGTCCAGCTAGATTTTTCTTTTATTTTAAAATTAGTACAAAAATTCATTCCTAAATGTCTTTTATATTCTACTGGACAAAGTATTCCATTTTCATTTAATATTTTAGCTATACCATATGCACTAAACCCTTGTAGAAAATACTTAAAAATATCTTGTACAACTTTAGAAGCCACATCATCTATTATAAGATTATTTTTATTATTAGGGTCTTTTAAATATCCATAAACAGCAAACGAACCAACAAATTCGCCTTTTTTTCTTTTAGTATCAAGGCTACTTCTAATTTTTAATGAAATATCCCTTAAATATGAATCATTTAATAAATTTTTAAAAGGTACTATAAAGTTATTATTAATATCTTTTTTATTAAAACTATCATAATTATCATTAATTGATATAAAACGAACATCTAAAAATGGAAATATCTCATCTAAATAACGTCCCACTTCTATAAAATCTCTACCAAATCTGGAAAAATCTTTTACCACAATACAATTAACTTTTTTATCTTTTATATCTTGTAGCAATTCTTTAAATGCAGGTCTTTCAAAATTTGCTCCACTATATCCATCATCAATTTTAATTGATACAAGTTCTAAATCATTATTATTACTTACAAAATCTAAAAGCATTTGCTTTTGATTTATAATACTTTCGCTTTCTCTATCTTTTTCATCTTCTTTTGATAACCTTAAATATAGGCTTGTTTTAAATTTATTCATACTTAACACTCCAAAATATTTTTTTAAATATCTAGGGCATCAAGATTTCAAACGGTCTTATTTTTTATTTATTTTAGCATAAATAATTTCTTGAGTCTAGATATTTTTAATAATAATATTATAAATTCCTTATATAAATTTCTAAAAGTTCTTGTAAGGTCTGTATATCAGTTCTTTCTATATTTTTGTTAGTATTATCCTCTATGTAACTTATATTAACATCAAAGCCTTTATATTTATAACAATATGGATTTTTAACTTGATTAATATAACTTAAAATTTTATTTTCTTTAGTGTCATTTATATTTATTTTTATACTATTTATATCAATAATTTTATTTTCTTGTATAGAACACTTATTTTTTAATATTCTCATATTTAAAACTCCTTAATAAAAATATTTTATTATTAATATTATTAATATTATTTTTTAAAAATTACTATTAAGTAATACAATTAGAAAAATAGGCTTTAAATTTTTGTTATCATTTATAACCTATTAGCCTATTTTCCCTGTTCTACTACTTAACTTTGATATTACATATAACAAATGGTCTATTGATTAGATAGACAACCATAACCCCCTTTGGATTTCCCCCTAACTGACGGACTACACTCTATACGATAAGTTAAGACTATGTAGAAGTATCATTATATTAAATAAAT
>CALWDX010000013.1 GCA_944376805.1 uncultured Clostridia bacterium | reverse complement strand
TAAGTATCTTTTTTACATTAATTTGTATTTCATTTATTTTAGTTTTTAGTACCTTTTATTCTAATAATAAAATAAATGTATTTGCTAATACTAACTTTGTTAGAAATTTTGATGAACCTGCTAATTTTTATAGTAAAGATTCTTCTCCTAGAACAGAAGAACCTTCAGAAGAACAAAAAAAACCAAAAGTTAGATTAAAAGGTACTTTTATAAATGAAGAACCTACTTCAGTAGACCAACTAAAATTAAACTTCTATTTAAGTAACTTTGACCAAAGTGGAAGTATTAGTGATAACTATGTAAAAATAGAATTAGAAAATATAAGTAAACATAAAGATGACCCAAATGATACATATGACTTATATTGCAGTATTTATGGGGAATATTCTGGATATAACTATGACCAAGATAAAAAAGTATATCTTGATACATTTTCTGTACCTAAAAAAGATAAAACTGTATATGTATTTGAAGTTATTAAGCCTTTTTACTAGATACGAGTTACAACTGCGTCATAAATATGGACATGCTCCATCTTGTAATATAACAGTTACTACTGGAAATACTTTAGAAGATTTAGGTGTTGATAGTGTGACAAATTTATCTAAAGAAGAAACTTTACCTATTAATGATAATAATCCAAATGTTATTAATATACTTGATACAAAAAGCTTTAGGTTTAATGTTGGTAATTACAACAATTTAGATTTGCAACTTAATAATACAACTAATGATGAATATAGTTTATTTTTATATGATATATCTGAAGATATTTTCTCATTTTCAAATATGTCTGTTGAAGAAAGTATATATAAAGAATATAAAATAGCTCCTAATACAACTTTTAATGAAACTTTAAAAACTGCAAGAGCAAAACGTTATGAAGCATATTTAGTACCTACTGAATTAAGAAATGATTATTTAAAACTTACAAAATTAAATATTAAATTTGAAAAGGAAAATAAAGAAAATAGTAAAACAGAAAAAGAACTTCATGATTTATATGAAAAATACATTAAAAAATATGAAGAAATTGTTAAAAAAACAACAAGGTAATTTTTATTATAAATGTTATAATTAATGTTAAGGGTGTAGAAATTCTACACCCTTATTTTCTATTCCAATAATAATTTTATAATAAATAATACAGATAATATGTACATAACCCTACTAACTTCTTTACCTCTACCAGTTAAAAGTTTAAGAAATACATAACTTAAAAATCCAAATACTAAACCGTCAGCAATACTATAAGCAAAAGGCATCATTACTATTGTTATAAATGCTGGTAAACCTTCTGTATAATCACTAAAATCTATATTAACTACATTTTCTATCATAAATAAGCCTACAATAATGAGTGTTGGAGCTGTTGCAAAACCAGGTATAACAATAAATATAGGTGAAAATATTAAAGCTACTAAAAATAATAAACCTGTAACCATTGAAGTTAAACCTGTTCTACCACCCTCTGCAACACCTGATGCACTTTCAACAAATGTAGTTGTTGTTGAAGTACCAAGCATAGCACCTGCAGTTGTCGCTACAGCATCTGCTAAAAGTGCTTGTTTTAATTTAGGTAACTTACCATTTTTATCTAAAAAATTAGCTTTTTCAGATACACCTATAAGAGTACCTATTGTATCAAACATATCAACAAATAAAAATGCAAATACTACAACAACAATATCTGTAACTTTAACAACATTAAAATCTATACTTTTAAATGCTGTAAAAAGATTAATATCTTTTATTGATGGTGGTAATGATATAAAACCACTTGGAATAAGATTAAATAATCCTTTTTCTGTATTTACTTCATATATTCCTGTTATTTGACAAATCATACCAAGAACCCAAGTTACTAAAATTCCCCAAAATAATGCACCTTTAACTTTTTTGATTATAAAAACAGTTGTAATAATAATACCTATTAACGCTAAAAATGGTGCTACACTTTTAATATCCCCAAGTGCTACTGCTGTTGAAGGGTCTTTTACTATTATACCTGCATTTTGTAACCCTATAAAAGTTATAAAAAGTCCAAGACCTACACTAACAGAATTTTTTAAATTTTTAGGTACAGAATTAAAAATTGCTTCTCTAATATTAAAAAATGAAAATACTAAAAATACAATACCTTCAATAAATACAGCAAAAAGGGCTACTTGCCAACCATATTCACTAGCAACTGTATATGCAAAATAAGCATTAAGTCCCATACCTGGTGCTAAACCAAAAGGATAATTGGCTAAAAGTGCCATCATTATACAACCTAAAAATGCTGCTAATGCTGTTGCTGTAAATAGTGCCCCCTTGTCCATACCTGTTGCACTTAAAATATTTGGGTTTACAACTAAAATATAAGCCATTGTCATAAATGTTGTAATACCAGCAAAAACTTCTGTTGAAACATCTGTTCCATTTTCTTTGAGCTTAAATAAGTTCATTTTTTTCTCTCCTATGATATATTATAATATTTAGTTATTACTATTTATAAATATACCAAATTTTATAATATTGTCAAGATTTATGTAATATTTTGCATAAAATTTATTTTAATATTTTTTCATATGCTATTCTATTAGAAGAATATTCTGTTTTTATTATACCACAATATGTAAAATTATTTTTTTCTATAAGTTTAGTCATAGGTATATTTAGCTTATGTGTATCTATTCTTAAACTATTAACATTATTATTTAAACAATAATTTTCACTATATTGTATAATAATATTACCTATTCCTTTTCTTTTATAACTATTATCAATAGCTAATCTATGTATAGTACCATATATATTATTAGTTAACCATCTACCCTCATATATATTTTTATAGCAACTATCCTCACCTATAATAAGTGAAAAAGTTGCTACTATTTTATTATTATCTATAACAACAAAACTTGTATTTTTATCTATATCATTTTTTATAGTATCATTATTTGGATATTTTTTACTCCATTGAAAAATTTCTTTATCAATAAAATATTGTTTTGCTTGATTTATTATTATCATTATGTTTTCTATATCTTCATATGTAGATTTTCTAATTTCCATAAATACCTCCTTAAAATTAATACTATTATCTATAAAATAAGCTACCAAAAATGGTAGCTTATTTATATAATTATTGTGTTAAAAAATCTGCAAGTTCTTTTATGGCATCTTCTTCGTCGTGTCCTTCTGCTGAAATAGTAACATCTTTTCCGTCTAAACCACCAAGGGCAATAAGACCCATTATACTTTTTGCATTTACCTTTTTATCATCAAGCATAATTTTGATACTGCTTGCAAATTTACTAGCTGTTTGTACAATTAATGCAACTTCTCTTGCCTCTATGGATGCTGTTATTTTTAAATTTTGTTCTTTCATCTTATCTTCCCCCTTAGGTTTTCTGCTATACTATTTATTTTTTTAAGTCTATGGTTTACACCAGACTTAGTTATAACCGGGTTCGTCATTTGACTAAGCTCTTGAAGACTTCTATCAGGGTAGTTTAATCGTAATGTTGCTATTTCTTTAAGAGGTTTTGGCAAATAATCTAGCCCTACTGTTTTCTTAATAAATTCAATATTTTCTTTTTGCTTAATACTAGCTGAAACAACTTTATTTAAATTTGCTGTTTCACAGTTTACTATTCTATTAATATTATTTCTAACATCTTTAAAAACTCTTATATTTTCAAGTTCTAATAAAGCTTTATGAGCTTCAATAATATTTAATAATTCAACTATTTGTTCAGCTTCTTTTATATATACTATAAAATTTTCTTTCTTTTCTAAACATTTAGCATCTATGTCAAAAAAATTAATTAAATCTTTGAGATTTTGTGCTTGTATATATGAGTTACATATAAACTCTAAATGATAATTTTTTTCTGGTGAACAAATATATCCAACACCTAAAAATGCACCCCTTATATAAGCTCTTTTACAACATATACTTGTTACAATTAAAGAACTATATAATTCTTCTTCATACACATTTTTATTAATTATATTAAATATTTTTGTTATTAATTCTTTATTATCTATAAAAATTTTATAAGATTTACCATTATCACTATTTATTAAAATATCTATATCAAAAATAAACTTTATAAGACTTTTAAATTTATCTAAAATAAATTTATTTTCTGATGATATGCTAATAAATAATGGGTTATAACTTATATCTGAACAAAAATCAATAATAGAAGCTAATTCTGCAATAGCACAATGTCTATTATGAATAATTGTATAAATTTCTTTTTTCACATTTAAAGAAAAGGACATTTTTATCACCTTATTGTAATATACTACTTCTTACTGTCTTTGTCAATATCTCTATGAGTAATAATTGTACTATACTCTAATTTATTTAGTTCATTATAAAGTTCATTAGCTAATGTAACAGAACGGTGTTTACCCCCTGTACAACCAATAGCTATAACTAATTGATTTTTACCCTCTTTTATATAATTTGGTATTAAAAAGTTTATCATATCAAGTAATTTTTCTAAAAATATATTACTTTCTTCATATTTCATAACATAATCATGAACAGACATATCATTTCCAGTTAAATGTTTTAATTCCTCAATATAAAATGGATTAGGTAAAAATCTAACATCAAAAACTAAATCTGCATCACTAGGTGTTCCATATTTAAAACCAAAAGATAATATATTTATCATAAGACTATTAAATTCTTTATTTTCTATAAATATATCATTTATTTTTTGTTTTAACTGTCTTGATAAAATATGACTTGTATCTATAATATAATCAGACTTTCTTCTTATATCACTTAAAAGTTCTCTTTCTCTAACTATACCAGTTATAAGTCTTTCACCTTTAGCAAGTGGGTGTCTTCTTCTAGTTTCTTTATATCTTTTTAAAAGAACCTCATCTGAACAATCTAAAAATAATATTTCAAAAGAATGATTTTCATTTTTCATTTCTGATAGATAAGTAAAAAAATCATCAAATAGTTTTCCACCTCTTATATCAATACCTATAGCTACTTTTTCAATTTCTGTACCTGGTTTATCACATAGTTCTATAAATTTAGGTATTAAAGATGGTGGCAAATTATCTACACAAAAGTAACCTATATCTTCAAAAAACTTTAAAACACTACTTTTACCTGCTCCAGACATACCTGTTAAAATAACATATTTCATTTTATCACCTAGCTTTCACCTATTACGCGTATTTCTTTTTCAAGATTTATATTAAATTTTTCTTTTACTTGTTTACAAGCAAAATCTGCTAATGTTAAAACATCATTACAAGTAGCATTACCATTATTTATTATAAATCCACAATGTTTTTTTGATATACAAGCTCCACCAATAGTTTTACCTGCAAGACCAGCTTCCATAATTAACTTTCCTGCAAAATTATTAGGTGGTCTTTTAAAAGTACTCCCTGCACTAGGATATTCTACAGGTTGTTTTTCATTTCTACTTTTGTTATTTTCTTTCATTTTTGCAAGTATATTTTCTTTTATTCCATTTTCAAGTTGTATAGTAACTTCTAATACTAATAATTTTTCTTTTAATATTTTACTATTTCTATATTCAAATTCACAATCTTTATTATTTAAAGTAATAATTTCATTATCTTTTAAAATAGTTACTTCTTTTATAACATCTTTAAGCTCTCCACCATAAGCTCCTGCATTCATACATACACCACCACCAATAGTTCCTGGTATACCTGATGCAAACTCTAACCCTTGTAGTGAATTGTCATAAGCTTTTTTAGCTATAGCACTTAAAGTAGCTCCCGATTGTGCTTTTATTATATTATTTTCTATTTGTATTTTATTAAAATTTTTAAATAGCTTTATTATAGCTCCTCTAAAGCCTTTGTCAGAAACTAAAAGGTTGCTTCCATTACCAACAATATAATAGTTTATATTATTGTCTTGACAAATTTTTATAATATTTTTTATTTCTTCTACTGTATTTGGTAATAGTAAAAAATCTGCATTACCACCTATTTTAAATGTTGTATGTTTTTTCATAGGTTCATTTATAAAAATTTGTTCTTTATTTAAAACTTTTTCAAATATATCCAATTAAAGCTCCTCCAAGTCTAACAATATAATTTTAATATATAATATTCTAAAATTTATTTATTATGCTTTACTAATCATAGCCGCACCAATAATACCTGCATCATTTCCTAAAATAGCTGGAACTATTTTTGTTTCAAACCCATTACCATAAATCATTTTTTGTGCTAATTCTTCAATAGGTTTAGTAAGTAATTCTCCTCTAGCTGAGGCACCACCACCAATAGATATAATAGCTGGTCTAAAAATATTAACAAAATTTACAATACCAATAGCCATATAAGTATTAAATCTTTCTATTACTTTTAAAGCTATTTCATCACCTAAATCATAGGCATCAAAAATATTTTTTGCATTTATTTCATCAAAACTATCTGCAAATTCTAAAACTTTACTATTTTTTTCATTTTCTAATAATTGTTTGGCATACTTTATAATAGCATTTGCTGAACAAAATGTTTCTAAACAACCTTTTTGACCACAACTACAATAATCTCCACCTGTGTAATCTATAATAGTATGTCCAAGTTCACCTTCACCAAGATAACTACCTTTTGCTACTTTGCTATCTAATATAATGCCACCACCTACACCTGTACCTATAGTAAGCATTATACCATCTTTATAACCTTTCATACTCCCACAAACAAACTCTGCTATTGTAGCACAATTAGCATCATTTTCTAAATATATAGGTAAATCTATGTATTTTTTCATTTCTTCTTCAACTTTAGTATTATCAAAATTAATGTTGCTAGATGCTACTATAACTTTATTTTTACTATCTATAAGACCTGGGGCACCTATACCTACAGAATGTACATCTGATATATTAATTCCTTCTTCTTCTATAAGTTCTAATGCAAGCATAGCCATAGATTTTACTATTTCATTACCTTCTCTTTCTGGCAAAGTTGGTGATGATTTACTTTTAATTATTTTTCCATCTTCTGTAACAATTCCACCTTTTATAGTTGTTCCACCTAAATCAATACCTATATAATACATAAATTTCACTCCTAAAATATAATTAATTTCCCATATTTTTCATTATTCTATCGTTTAATGCTTGTGCTGCATTATAACCCATTTTTTTCTGTCTTCTGTTAACTGCTGCCGATTCACATATCATTGCAAGGTTACGCCCTGGTCTAACTGGTAAAGTTTGACATACTATTTGATTTCCTAATATATCCATATATTCTTCATTAAGTCCAAGTCTATCATATTGTTTACCCTTTTCCCAAGATTCTAATTTTATTATAAGGTCTATAGCTTGAGTATCTTTAACAGATTGTACCCCAAACATTTGTTTTACATTTATTATACCAATTCCTCTAAGTTCTATGAAATATCTTATAACTTCAGGGCAACTACCTACTAAAGTATTATGTGATACTTTTTTGATTTCTACTGCATCATCTGCAACAAGTCTATGACCTCTTTTTATTAATTCAAGTGCTGTTTCACTTTTACCTACACCGCTTTCACCAACTATAAGAACACCTTCACCATATATATCAACTAAAACTCCATGCATAGTAACTCTAGGTGCAAGTTGAACTCTAAGCCATCTTATAACTTCACTTTCAAATTCTGATGTAGAATCATTTGTTTGAAATATAGGTACATCATATTTAATAGCAGCATCTATTAATTCTTGTGGTGGTTCTAAACTTCGGCAAAGAATTATACCTGGAACTTTATAAGCACAAATTTTATCAAAAATTTGTTGTTTATTTTCTTTTGATAAAGTTTCTATATAAGAATGTTCTACTAAACCTATTATTTGTATTCTTTCTGAAGAAAAATATTCAAAAAATCCTGCTAATTGTAAGGCTGGTCTGTTTACTTCTGGATGACATAAAACTTTCTCTGAAAAATCTACATTAGGAGTTAGATTTTTCAATTCATATTCTTTAACTAATTGTTCTATTTTTACAGAATACATATTTTTTTCTCCTCAAATATTAACTTTGTTTTATAGTTTTTTTGATAAAAAACTCTCCATATTCTAATTCAATTTTTCTAGTACCACATTTATCATTAACAAATATTTCACATTCTTCAACTAAAGATATTCTCAGTTTTTTAGTAAAATTATTATTAAGTTGTTTTAAAATTTCTAAAATATCAAAATCTTTTAATTTTTCTTTAGATGTTATATTAATAACAAATTCATCTTTTACAACATTAATATTTATATGTACATTTTTAAAGTCTTTGTCCTCTTCATCAAAATATACATAATCTGTTACAAAATTATCCATAAATATCACCTCAAAAAAAGTTTATATTATAATAATATAATAAATTTTACTTTTTTTCAATATTAATATTGATTTATAATATATTTTTATATAAAAATATCAAATATATTATATACTTTATTTTTTAGTTTATAATTTATTTATAATATGTTATAAAATATTTTTATATAAAAATAATAATTTAAAAGTTGACTTTTTGTCATTAAGGTTATAAAATTGTATGATAGAGTAGTTTTTTATAACTATTTGTAAAAAAATAATTTTTATAGGAGGCTCAATATGTCCAACAAGGATAATGAAAGTAAAAACACCCAACAGCTTTTTAGCGAAGATATTACTAAAAGATTAGTAAAAAAAATATTAGATGATAACCCTGATGATGTTAAAATGGAAAATGAAAAAAATGTCGAAAAAAAATCTGATTTTAATATAGAATATGAAGAATATGACCCTCAAGAATTTGACCAACAAAGTGAGGATTTTGAAGAAGAAGAATACTATGAAGATAGCTATGAAGAGTTTGATGATTACAACGATTATGATGATTATGATGACTATGAAGAAGATTATGAACCTAGAAGAAGTAGTAAAAAAACTCCTTCTAATGTGAGAGAATTTAAAAGAAGTCCTAGACCACAAAACACTCAAAATAATACTAGAAATAATTATAGAAAAAATATAGAAAGATATGGTAAAGAATTTTTTGATGATGATTATGATGATTATGATGACAATCCACCTTCTTTAGTAGGTAGAGTTATATCTTTTTCTATTATTATAGTTTTAACTATTTCTACAGCATTTTTAACATTAAGTTTAATTGTAACAAAAAAAGATTTAAAAGAAGCTAATGCAAAAGTACAAGAATTATTAGACAATAAAGAAGCTACGGAAATTAAAATAACAGAAGATGCTTTAAAACAAGAAAATGAAAGTTTAAAACAGGAAAATCAAAATTTAAAAGCACAATTAAACCCAAATAGTCAAAATACTACTAATCAAAATAATAATAATCAAACAAATAAACCTTCAAGTAATTCTGGAAATAATAGTAATAGTTCTTCTAATTCTTCATATACTGTTAAAGAAGGCGACACTATATGGAAAATTAGCCAAACAGTATATGGTAATGGTGCTCATTTCCAAAAAATATTAGATGCTAATGGATTAAAAGAAAATAGTGTCTTAAAACCGGGACAAAAACTTACTATCCCAAAAATTAACTAGGAGGGTATATGGATTATAATAGTCTTACTTTAGCACAACTTAGAGAAATAGCTAAAGAAAATAACATAAAATCTATTACAACATATAAAAAAAATGAACTTATAAATATTTTAAATAATATAAATAATAGTAAAACTATTGAAAAAAATGATGAAATATTAAATAATAATATAGATGATAAATGTACTTTAAATAAAACTTGTGATAAATTAGAAATGGACAAACCTTGTGATAAATCTGATAAAGCAGCATATTTAAAAGAACTTGATAGTGGTATAGAGGCTTGTGGTATATTAGAAGTTTTAGCTGATGGATATGGCTTTTTAAGAAGTAATAATTATTTATCTGGTTCTAATGATGTATATGTTTCACCTGCACACATAAGAAGATTTAATTTAAAAACAGGTGATTATATAAAAGGAACTTTAAGAATACCTAAAGAAAACGAAAAATTTTCTGCACTTTTATTTATAAAAACTGTTAATGGTGATTCTCCTCTTTCTATTGTAAATAGACCTAATTTTGAAAAATTAACTCCTATTTATCCACAAGAAAAATTAAATTTAGAAACAAAACAAAATTCTTTAGCTGGTAGAGTTATAGATATTATTTGTCCAATAGGTAAAGGGCAAAGAGGTATGATTGTTGCACCACCAAAAACTGGTAAAACAACATTACTAAAATCAATTGCAAATTCTATAATTCAAAATCACCCTGAAGTACATTTGATTGTATTATTAATAGATGAAAGACCAGAAGAAGTTACTGATAT
Organism: uncultured Clostridia bacterium; assembly: GCA_944376805.1. GTDB lineage: Bacteria > Bacillota > Clostridia > Lachnospirales > CAG-274 > Tyzzerella. Next base: position 51,390 of record CALWDX010000013.1, on the reverse strand, counting down.
GCAACGTTCTATTGTTGGTGATAATATAGAAGTTATATATTCTACTTTTGACGAACAACCAGACCACCATAGAAGAGTTGCTGAAATGGTTCTTGAACGTGCTAAAAGGCTTGCTGAACAGGGAAAAGATTTAGTAATATTATTAGACAGTATAACTAGATTATCTCGTGCTTATAACATTTTAACTCCATCTAGTGGAAGAACTTTATCTGGTGGTTTAGACCCTGCTACTTTATATATGCCTAAAAAATTTTTTGGTGCTGCTAGGAATATAGAAGAAGGTGGAAGCCTTACTATTCTTGCTACTGCTTTAGTAGATACTGGTAGTAAAATGGATGATGTTATTTTTGAAGAATTCAAAGGCACTGGCAATATGGAACTTGTTCTTGATAGAAAAGTAGCAGAAAGGAGAATTTTCCCAGCTGTTGATATATCTAAGTCTAGTACAAGAAAAGAAGAACTTTTATTAAATAAAGAATATTTAGATAGTTCATATTATATTAGAAAACTTTTAGGTAATAATCAAATTCAAAATATAGATATAACAGAAAAGTTATTGTCAATATTAAAATCAACAAAAAATAATCAAGAATTTTTTAAAGTTTTACCAAAAATAGATATAAACTAATCTTTATTGTAGGTTTATAATACAGTTTTAATTAATAATTTTTATAGATAAAATAATGAAAATGAATAAAAACTACAAAGTCAAGGTTATTAAAAATATTATAAAAAATTATTGCAATATAAATAGTTGTATGCTATAATTATTTTGTTATGTAAATAGATAAGAGATGCCAAAATGTATCTCAATTTTTTAGAAAGAGGTGTTTTACAATGAGAGAAGGAATTCATCCAGAATACTTCCAAGCTAAAGTAAAATGTAACTGTGGTAATGAGTTTATAACTGGTTCTACTAATGAAGAAATTCGTGTTGAGGTATGTTCTAAATGTCACCCATATTATACTGGTAGTCAAAAACTTTTACTTGATGCTGGTGGTCGTGTTGACAAATTCAACAAAAAATATGGCAGAACTAACCAATAATTATGTTTTTAAGAGGCTTTATGCCTCTTTTTTTAATTATTAAGTAAATATTATTTTATATTACAAATATATTACAAATTTTAATAAATTGTAAAAAAATCTGTTTTTACCTTGAAAAAAAGGGTATATTTTGATATACTTTAATTCGATTAATAATTTAGGAGTTTATATTATGAGAAATTCAAAAACTAATTACAAGAGAAAATTTTTTGTAACATTTTTTAGTGTTTTTAGCGTATTATTAGTATGCTTATTATTTATTTTTTTTGGCTATAAATTTTTAGGTGCAGAAAAATCATACGACCCTACTAAACAAAGAGATGCTACACTTATTAGTGAAAAAGAATTAAAACAACAAACAGAACAAACTTCTAATGGTATATTTACCCCACCAATTAGAACAAATATTTTAATAACTGGTGTTGATAAAGAAGAAAGTCTTACAGATGTTTTAATGGTTGCAAGTTTTATTAGTACAACTGGTGAAATAAATCTACTTTCTATACCTAGAGATACATATATTTCATATAAAGGAGAGGATTTAACTGCTCTTAGAAAAGTAAACAGAGGTGCTCCAAGCTATATGAAAGCTAATTCAGTTTATGCTTATACAAAAAGTGCTGGTATAGAACCCTTAAAAACTACTGTTGAAAATCTTTTAGGTATAAAAATTGATTATTATGTAAAAGTTGATTTAGATGCGTTTGTATCTATTGTTGATGCTGTTGGTGGTATATATTTTGATGTTCCAAAAGGTGGCCTTAAATATAGTGACCCTACTCAAGACTTATATATAAATCTTAAAGAAGGATACCAACTTTTAGATGGCAAAGCTGCTGAAGGTTTAGTTAGATTTAGAAAAGGTTATAATAGACAAGATTTACAGCGTGTTGAAGTTCAACAACAATTTATTAAAGAATTTATTACACAAGTTTTAAATAAAGATACTTTAGTTAGCAATTTAGGAGAAATAACTTTAAATCTTATAAAATATGTAGAAACTGATTTTAGTGCCTCTGATTTACCTAAATACTTAAATTGTATACCTAATATTGCTACTAGTAAAATGAATACAGCCACTTTACCAGGTAATCCTCAAATGATAGATAATTTATCTTATTATGTACTAGATAATTCAGGTACTAAAGAAATTGTTGACCAATTCTTTTATGGAAATACTGACCCTGAAAAAGAAGAAACTACTGAACAAGTAGAAACTAGTTCTACTCCTGAAAAATAGCTTTAATAAAATAACTGGAGGTAAATATGAAAAGAAAATATTTAATATATACTTTAGCTTTAGCTTTAAGCTTATCTACATTTATACCTAAAAATGTATTAGCTGATTCTAACCTTTTATATGTAAACAAAGAAGTTCAAACTATAACAGATGGTCTTACTTATGAAAAAAGTGAACGTCTTTATAAATCTGGTTGGAAAGATGTTTATGTTTTAGTAGCTGACTTAACAAACCCTAATATTGATATTGAAATATTAGATTCTGTAACAGAACATGGACTTAAAAAAAATGTAGAAGCACTTACAAAAGAAAATAATGCTGTTGCTGGTATAAATGCTGATTTCTTTAGTTCTGGCAACCCTGCTTCTAGTATGGGACAGATTATTGTAGATGGTAAAGTTAATGAAGCACAAAATTATTATAACGCATCTTCTAATAAATATGCAGGTATTTTTTTAGATAAATATGGTAATGGTTTTATTGATTATATAAAATCTAATTTAAGACTTTATAATGATAAAGTTTCTTTAGAACTACAAGCTAAAAATAAAATTACTGATTTTAAAAAACCTATTTATTTTGATAGAACTGTTATTACTAATACTCAAGATTTAGATAATAGAAGAAAAGACCTTTTTAAAATTGTTGTACAAGATAAAAAAATAATTCATAAAGCTGGTGCTGGTGAAGTCGTTGATATTCCAGAAAATGGTTATATAATAGTTATGGATAAAGCTACTGCTTCTGAAAAATTATCATTATTTAATGTTGGTGATAGTTTAACTTTTACTGAAAGTTATCAATTTGTCTTTAGAGAAGGTAAAGATATTTCTGAAGTTATGACTGGTATTTCTGCTGGTGGTGAAATTTTAAGAAATGGGAAGCCTATTTCTACTGGTATGTCTATTTCTCCAAAATCTCGCAACCCTCGTAGTGCTGTTGGTGTAAATCAAGAAAAAAATAAACTTATTCTTGTAGCTGTTGACGGGCGTGGGCAAAGTATAGGGGCTACTCATGACGAAATGGCAAATATTTTACTAGAATATGGTGCTTATGATGCAATACATCTTGATGGTGGTGGCTCTACTACTGTTGCTTTAAGAGAAGAAGGAGAAAGAAATGTTAAAATAGTAAATAATGTTTCTGAAAAATCTCCTAGACTTGTACCTAATGCAATTGGTGTAAAATCTACTAATCAACCTGGAGAAGTTGCCTCTTTATTAGTTAGTATTGAAAAAGGAAAAGAAGAAGCTATACTTGCTGGTTTAACTTATAATTTAAAAGTTACTGGTATAGATGCTTTTAAAAATCCTGTTGACATAGACCCTAATCAAGTTGTATTTACTTTTACAAATGAATCTGATGGAACTATAAATGGTACCCACTTTTTATGTAATAATAAAGGCAACTTTACTATAAATGCATCATATCCTAATGGTGCTACTGGACAAATTACATTTAAAGCCGAAGAACCTTTATCTGCTATTACACCCAAAGCTAATAAAACTTCTTTACTTATTGGTGAAAATGCTACTCTCTCATTAGAAGTTACAAATAAAGACGGTTTTTCTAAATCTGTTGATAACTCTACTGTATCTTGGACAGTTGACAATCCAAATTTAGGATATATAGAAAATAATAATTTTTATGCAAAAGGTGAAGGTATTGCTACTTTAACTGCTACTTATAACAATATTAGTGCCTCTATAACTATTGCTATTGGTAGTACTCCTACTCCTGTTACTTCTTTTGAAGAAAATAGAAATTTATTTATGATGTACTTCCCTGCTGATAAAACTGTAACTGGTGGTGCTGGTATAACAAATTCTGTTGCCTATGATGGTGCTAATAGTCTTTTATTAAGTTATAATTTTAAAGAAAATGTCCCTACTCCTCAAGCTAGTTATGTTTGTTTTGAAAAACAACCTATAGTTTTAAATGGTACTCCTAATGCTATTCAAATGCAAATTAAAGGTGATGGTAGTGGCAATATGGTAAAAGTAGTACTTAAAGATAACAACAATAAAGAATATATTTTACCTATTTTAAATCAAATGACTTCTACTGATTGGATTACTGCAAATATTGATATACCTTCTACTGTTTCTTATCCTATTAGAATTGATAAAATATATGTTGCAACACAAAGTACAACTGACAAAGAAAGTGGTACTATATATATAGATGGTATAAATGCTATGAATAAAAGAACTGACGGTGGTACTCTTATAAATGCTTTTAAAGATGAGCTTAATCAATCTATAAGCCAAGTTGCTCCTACTGGTACAGAAGAAGATATTAATGTCTTTGGTCAAACTTCTGTTAAACCTCATTCAAATTCTAAAACAGTTTTACAAGATAGTATAAATGTTATGCAAAATAATGCTAGAGCTATTGTTTTTGCTGGTGATACTAATTTAGATGGTATAACACCTAATACTACTACTGTTTCTTGGAATAATAAGTACAATACTACAAATACAAATAATTTATCTATTATAAACCTTGCTACAAAAAGTGGTATTATGAGAACAGAAAGCCCTGACCAGTGGAGATGGTTACAAAGTTATTTAGAAAATCAAAGTAAACACAATATACTTATAAATATGGATAAAAATATTTGGGATAAAAATAATAGTCTTAAAGGTACTAAAGAAAACGAACTTTTACACAAAATTTTAAAAGATTTTGTAGCTGAAACAGGTAAAAATGTAATTGTTGCTTCTGCTGTTTCTGATAAAACAAATGTATCTGTTAAAGATGGTGTTAGATATATTACTTTAAATGGTTTAACTAATTCTGACCCTAACAACTTAAATAATTATAAATATTTAAAAATTCGTGCTACTGAAAATGACTTAAAATATGAAATTTGTAATGTTTATAATAATTAATTAAAAAATTTATGAAAAAATTATTTTTTATCTTATATATGATATTTAGTATTCTTACACTTATATGTGCTATTTATAATATTTACTATATTTATGATAATAGTAATAATAATATAAATACTAACTATGTTATTTCTTTTATGGCTTTTACTTTTTTATTTAAACTATTATATAAAAAATGTTAATTAATTTTAGGTGTACTTTTAAAGTACACCTATTTTTTTAAAAATATTAAACATAACCCACTTATAAATAAAGCAAGTGACAATATAAATCTAAACCACAACCAAGGCAAAATAATTACTAATAACATACCTAAACCTATACAAGTCAATATTATACCTAATAGTGTGGTTAAAGACATTATATATCTACAATTTTTCTTCAAATATATCAACTCCAATAATAAACTTAATAATACTATATTCTTATAAATATATTTGTTTACTATTGTATTAATACCTTTACACTATCTTTCAATACTATCTCATCAATATCAACAAAACAATCATAAGCTAAAATATGTATACCATTATTTTTAGCATTTTTTAAAGTTTCATAAAAAACATAATGCATTTTTTTATTAGGTTCAAAGTATTTTACATTTTTTAATTGTATAACAAATATTATATATGTTTCATAACCTTCTTTTTTAGCCTCTATTAATTCATTTATATGTTTTATTGCTCTTTCTGAAGGTGCATCTGGAAATCTTACTATTCCATTTTCTTCTAAAGTTACTCCTTTTATTTCTATAAATCCTTTTATATTATTTTCTCTTTCAAAATAAATATCAAATCTAGAATTTTTATATTTTACCTCTTGTTTTATAAATGTTAAATCATTTAATTGTTTTATAACTTTATTTTCTAAAGCCTCTTTTACTACATAGTTTGGTATTTGACTATCTATATTTACAAGCATATTACCTTTTTTTACAGTTATTAAAGAATATTTAGTTTTTCTATTTTTATTATTATTTTCTTCAACAAAAATTTCTACACCTTCCACTAATAATTCTTTACATCTACCTGTATTTTTAACATGACAAAGTTCTATTTTATTATTTATTTCTATTTCTGCAATAAACCTATTTTTTCTATTTATAAATTTAGCCGATTTTATATTATTATATTTCATATGTTCTCCTTAATAAATTTATATATCAAAAATAAAGAGAAATTTATATAAACTTCCCTTTATTTTTATAAAATTTAATTTATCTAGTGGTTGAAGTTTGGCTATTACCAATTTTTGCATATAAAGTTACACAATATAAACCAGCAAGACCAATTAAAGCATAAACAATTCTACTTACAAGAGAGTCCATACCACCAAATAATGTTGCAACTAGGTCAAACTTAAAAAATCCTATAAGTCCCCAGTTTATAGCACCTATTACTACTAAGGTAAGCGCTGTCCAATCTAAAGGTCTGGTTTGCATAAAAAATACCTCCTTAAAAATAAAAATGTTTATATAAATATCATTTTTATTAATGATACTGTTCTTATTTTAACCACTTTTATTAAATTTATGTTACAAATTTTGAATTTTTATATCATCTACTTTACCAACTATAGATATACTCATTTTTTCTAAATCAAAAACTTTATCTATAAGATAATCTATATCTTCTTTTTGTATTAAATCAACTTCTTCTATTATTTCATCTGGTGTTTTTATTTTATCTAATAAAATTTTAGACCTACCTATACTAGACATTCTATTAGAAGTACTTTCTAAACCCATTATATAATTACTTTTTAGTTGTTCCTTTGTTTTTTCTATTTGTTCTTTACTTATTTTATTCTTTTTTAAATTATTTATTTCAGTAGTTATTATATTTATAGTTTTTTCTAATTGACTTTTATTAAGTCCAACATAAATATTAAATAAACCATTATTTACATAACTACTATTATATGAATATATAGAATATGCAAGTCCTTGTTCTTCTCTTACTTTTTGAAAAAGTATAGAACTCATACCACCACCAAATATAGCATTTAATAAACTCATACTATAATTATATTTATCTTTAATAGGTACACCATCAAAAGCAAGTGCTAAATGTAATTGTTCTATATCTTTATATATTTTTGTTCTAGCTGGTGTATAAATATATTTGTTATCTGCTTCTAAATTTTCTTTTCCTTTTGGTATAGTTAATAATTTGTCTTTTAAGCTATCAACTATTTTTTGTTTATCAAAATTACCAGCAATAGCAATAACTATATTTTCACCTACATATTTTTCTTTCATATAATCAAAAAAATCTTGTCTTTTAAAATTTGCTACATTTTCTTTACTACCTAATACACTATATCCTAAAGGTGAGTTTTTCCATATTTCTTTTTGTAGCTCTGTAAAAACTACATCATCTGGACTATCTTCATACATACTTATTTCTTCTAATATTACTTTAGACTCTTTTTCTATATCTATATCATTAAATTTAGAATTAAAAAGCATATCTGTTAAAACATCTATTGCTATATCTATATGTGTATCTAAAACTCTTGCATAATAACAAGTATATTCTTTAGATGTAAAAGCATTTAACTGTCCTCCTATATTGTCCATTTCTTCAGCTATATCTTTAGATGTCCTTTTCTCTGTTCCTTTAAAAAGCATATGTTCTATAAAATGTGATATGCCATTAGTTTTAGCTGTTTCATTTATAGAACCATTTTTTATAAAAATACCTAAAGCAATGGAACGTACAGAGGTCATTTGCTCCATAACAATAGATATACCATTTTGTAACTTTATTGTATCAAACATAATTTACTCCTTTTACTCAATATTTATATATATTTTAACCTATAATATATATTATTTATTCTAAAATTAAAAATATTTAATATTTAAAAATAGGTATTACTATTATTTTATTTATAAAATTAATGCAAAACCCTATCATATAATTTTAATAAAAAAAATAAAGTCATACCCTAATTATTTTAATAATAAAGCCTTACAGAAAACTATAAGGCCTATTTAATAGTTATTAAATTTTAATTTAAAGCATCTTTTATAGATAAGTTTATTCTACCTTGTTCATCTATTTCAATAACTTTAACTATAACTTCATCACCAACATTAACAACATCTTCAACTTTACCTACTCTTTCATTAGAAAGTTTTGAAATATGAACTAAACCTTCTTTTTCTGGAGCAATTTCTACAAAAGCACCAAAATTTAAAATTCTTGCAACTTTACCAGTATAAATTTCTCCAACTTCAACTTCTTTAGTTATAGCTTTTATAATAGATAATGCTTTATCTATTTTTTCTTGCTCATTAGAAGAAATAAATATTCTACCACTATCTTCTGTATCTATTTTACTAACACCTGTTTGTTCTAATATTTTATTAATAGTTTTACCTCTTGGTCCTATTACATCTGCCATTTTTTCTGGGTCAATTTGTAAGAAACCTATTTTTGGAGCATATTTACAAAGTTCTTTTCTTGGTTCTGAAATTGCTTTTAACATTACTTCATCTAATATATATTTTCTAGCTTCATTAGTTTTTTGTAAAGATTGTTTTATTATTTCTGGTGTTAAACCATCTATTTTTATATCCATTTGAATAGCTGTAATACCTTTATGACTACCTGCTACTTTAAAGTCCATATCACCAAAAAAGTCTTCTAAACCTTGTATATCTGTAAGTAAAACAAAATCATCATCTGTTTCACCTGTTACAAGCCCTACTGATATACCAGCTACTGGTCTTTTAATAGGTACACCTGCTGCCATAAGTGAAAGTGTAGAACCACAAACACTTGCTTGTGATGTAGAACCATTTGAACTTAATACCTCTGATACAAGTCTTATTGCATATGGAAAATCTTCTTCTGAAGGTATAACTGGTACTAATGCTCTTTCTGCTAAAGCACCATGTCCTATTTCTCTTCTTCCTGGTCCTCTTGATGGTCTTGTTTCGCCTACTGAATAGCTTGGAAAATTATAGTGATGTATATATCTTTTTGTAACTTCAAGCTCATCTAAACCATCTAATTTTTGTGCTTCACCTATTGAACCTAATGTAGTAACTGTAAGTACTTGTGTTTGTCCTCTACTAAATATAGCTGAACCATGTGTTCTTGGTAAAATATCAATTTCTGCTGTAAGTTTTCTAATTTCTTCAAGTCCACGTCCATCTGGTCTTTTATGGTCTTTTAAAATCATTCTTCTAACAGTTTCTTTTTCATATTTATATATAGCTTCATTTATTTGTGCTATATATTCATCTTCACTTTCGCCTTCATAATTTTGTAAAAGTTTTTCTATAACTTCATCTTTAAGTGCTGTTACTTGTTCGTCTCTAACTTGTTTTAAATCTGTAAAAACGGCGTTTTCCATTCTTTCATCTGTAATAATTTCTATTACATTTTTATATAATTCTTTATCTACATTATGTTCTTCATAGCTATGTTTTTCTTTACCTATTTCTTTAGCTATACCCTCTATAAATTCTGCTATTTTTATATTTTCTTCGTGTGCAAGCATAATAGCATTATACATAGTTTCATCATCTATTTCATTTGCACCTGCTTCAATCATCATTACTTTTTGTTTTGTAGATGCAACTGTTAAAGATAAATCACTTATTTCTCTTTGTTCTGCTGTTGGGTTTATTATAAATTCACCATTTATAAGCCCTACCATAACAGCACCTGTTGGTCCATTAAATGGTATGTCTGATATAGATAAAACAATAGAAGAACCTATCATAGCTACTACTTCTGGGCTACAATCTTGGTCTACTGATAAAACTGTAGCTACTAATCCTACATCATTTCTATAATCTTTAGGGAATAATGGTCTTATAGGTCTATCTATAAGGCGTGCAGTTAAAACTGCTTTTTCTGTTGGTTTACCCTCTCTTTTTATAAATCCTCCAGGTATTTTACCAACTGAATATAATTTTTCTTCATAATCTATACTAAGTGGAAAAAAGTCTATTCCATCTCTTGGTTTTTCTGATGCTGTAACGGCAACTAAAACAACAGTTTCACCATATCTTACTATTGCTGCTCCATTAGCTAATTCTGCCACTCTGCCTATTTCTACTGAAAGCTCTCTTCCTGCTAATGTTGTAGAATATGTTTTATACATATGTTTCTCCTTTCGTACCTAATTTATATTTATTTAATTATTTTAATATAACTTAATATTTTCATAAATTATACATTAAGTATAATTATACCACCATTTATAAATTTTAACAATGTTTTTTAAATATTTTTAATAGATAATATAAAGGGCAAAAACTAAACTAGCTTTTACCCTTTATATTTATATTATTTATTTTCTTTATTAATCTTATTATTAATTTTTACAAATAACATATTTATAAAGTTTAATAAAAATGTTATTGTTATTAAAACTGTTATACAAAATAAAAGTGCACTATTTGTGTCATATAAGGCAGATAAATTATCTTTATATACTAAATAATCAATATATAAATACTGAATACTTATAGCTAAAGTAGTTAGCCCTAAACTTACAATAGAAAAGTTTCTTACCATTTTATAATTTTTTCTTTTTAAAAATTTTATTGCTATTATTGGCAATATCCAAGATACCATTCCTAAAAATAGACTTATTAAAAATAAATATAATGGTGCAATATTAAAATATTCCATTATCATAAAAATCACCTCTTAAAGTTTATCTAGTTTATTTATTTATTTTATTATTAATTTTTACAACTAACATATTTATAAAATTTAATCCAAATGTTACACTTGTTAAAACACCAACAGCAAATAAAACTCCATTATTTGTATCTTCTATAGCTATCCAGTCTCCTTTATACACTAAATAATTAGTATAAATAAATTGAAAATTTAAAGATATTATTGTTAAACCTAAACTTACAATTGCTAAATTTCTTACCATTTTATAGTCTTTATTTTTTAAAAACCAAATTGCTACTAAAGGTAATATCCAAGATATTATTCCCAAAACAAAACTACCTAAATTTAACCAACCCATACCTAAATTCATAAAAACAACTCCTTATTATTTTAAATTTTTTTCATATTATCATAAAAATATATTAAATTCAAGTACTAGCTAAAAAAATTGTATAAAATTTAAAATATTATTAAATTTTAAGAATTTTATACAAAAATATGTTTATATTAACCTTATATTACCTAATTAATTAAACATAGTTATACAAATTATTTAAAATTAAAAAAATATATTGACAAATAAATAACAATGGTATATAATGTAATTGTTAAATAAATATCAAATAAATTTAACAAATTATTTACCTTTATTGTTAGGTATTAAAATCTAAAGTTTTATAATTTTCTTAGTTTTTTTGTTAGATTATTTTTTGTATATTATTTAACTTTAGATTATTAAATATATTATATTCTTAGGAGGAAAATTTTTATGGCTACTAAAAAGCAACCTGTAACTATTGTTAATAGTGTAGAAACTTTAAAAGCTAGAATGAATGAGCTTAAAGAAGCTCAAAAAATCTTTGCTACTTATACTCAAGAACAAGTTGATAAAATCTTTGCTGCTGCTGCTTTAGCTGCTAACAATCAAAGAATTTATCTTGCTAAAATAGCTGTTAAAGAAACTGGTATGGGTATTGTAGAAGATAAAGTTATCAAAAATCATTATGCTTCTGAATATATCTATAATAAATATAAAAATGTTAAAACTTGTGGTGTTTTAGAAGAAGATACATCTTATGGTACAAAAGTTATTGCTGAACCTATTGGTACAATAGCTGCTGTTATCCCTACTACTAACCCTACTTCTACTGCAATCTTCAAAACATTACTTGCTTTAAAAACTAGAAATGCTATCATTATAAGCCCTCACCCTCGTGCTAAAGGTGCTACTATTGAAGCTGCTAAAATTGTTTTAGAAGCTGCTGTTAAAGCTGGTGCTCCTGAAGGTATTATTGGTTGGATTGATGAACCATCTTTAGAACTTACAAATCAAGTTATGGCAGATGCTGATATTATTTTAGCTACTGGTGGTCCTGGTATGGTTAAAGCTGCTTACTCTTCTGGTAAACCTGCTTTAGGTGTTGGTGCTGGTAATGTTCCTGCTATAATTGATGAAACAGCTAATGTTAAACTTGCTGTTAACTCTGTTATTCTTTCTAAAACTTTCGACAATGGTATGATTTGTGCTTCTGAACAATCTGTTATTGTTAGTGAAAAAATTTACAAAGAAGTTAAACAAGAATTTATTGATAGAGGTTGCTATGTATTAAAAGATAGTGAAGTTCAAAAAGTTAAAGATACTATCTTAATTAAAAAAGGTGATACTTGTGCATTAAATGCTGATATAGTTGGTCAACCAGCTTACAAAATAGCTGAAATGGCTGGTATTAAAGTACCTAAAGAAACTAAAATCTTAATTGGTGAAGTTACTTCTGTTGACCTTTCTGAACCTTTTGCTCACGAAAAATTATCTCCAGTTTTAGCTATGTATAAATTCAAAACATTTGATGAAGCTTTAGAAAAAGCTGATACATTAGTTAAAGATGGTGGTTATGGTCATACTTCTTCTATCTTTATTGATACATTAGTTGGTAAAGAAAGATTAGAAAAATTTGAACATATGATGAAAACTGGTCGTATTGTTGTAAATATTCCTTCTACTCATGGTGGTATTGGTGATTTATTCAACTTCAACGTTGCTCCTTCTTTAACTCTTGGTTGTGGTACTTGGGGTGGAAACTCTGTTTCTGAAAACGTTGGTGTTAAACACTTAATTAATACTAAAGTAGTTGCTGAAAGGAGAGAAAATATGCTTTGGTTTAGAGCTCCACAAAAAGTTTACTTCAAAAAAGGTTGTTTACCAGTTGCACTTAATGAACTTAGTCAAGTTATGGATAAAAAGAGAGCATTTATTGTTACTGACTCTTTCTTATTCAAATCTGGTGTAACAAAACAAATTACTAGCAGATTAGATGATATGGGTATTAAACATACTACATTCTTTGAAGTTGAGCCAGATCCAACTCTTGCTTGTGCTAAAGCTGGTGCTGAAGCTATGAGAGCTTTCGAACCTGATTGTATTATTGCTGTTGGTGGTGGTTCTGCAATGGATGCTGCTAAAATTATGTGGGTTATGTATGAACATCCAGAAGTTGACTTCTTAGATATGGCAATGAGATTTATGGATATTAGAAAACGTATCTATACATTCCCTAAAATGGGTGAAAAAGCATTCTTTATTGCTATTCCTACATCTTCTGGTACTGGTTCAGAGGTTACTCCTTTTGCAGTTATCACAGATGAAACTACTGGTACTAAATATCCTTTAGCTGATTATGAATTACTTCCTAATATGGCTATCGTTGATGCTGACTTAATGATGAGCCAACCAAAAGGCTTAACTGCTGCTTCTGGTATTGATGCTTTAACTCACGCTTTAGAAGCTTATGCTTCTCTTTTAGCTACTGATTATACTGATGGTCTTGCTCTTAAAGCTCTTAAAAACATCTTTGGTTTCTTACCAAGAGCTTATGAACAAGGTACAACAGATGTTGAAGCTAGAGTTAAAATGGCAGATGCTTCTACTTTAGCTGGTATGGCGTTTGCTAACTCATTCTTAGGTGTTTGTCACTCTATGGCACATAAATTAGGTAGTTACCATCATTTACCACATGGTGTTGCTAATGCATTATTAATAACTGAAGTTATGAAATTTAATGCTTCTGAAGCACCTACAAAAATGGGTACATTTGCTCAATATGAATACCCTAAAGCTATCGAAAGATATGCTGAAGTTGCTGACTTCTTAGGTATCAAAGGTAACTCTACTAAAGAAAAATTTGATAACCTTGTTAAAGCTGTTGAAGAATTAAAAGCTAAAGTTGGTATCAAAAAATGTATTAAAGACTATGGTATTGAAGAAAAAGTTTTCTTAGAAACTCTTGACCAAATGGTTGAAGATTCTTTCGATGACCAATGTACTGGTGCTAACCCAAGATACCCTCTTATGAGTGAAATAAAAGAAATGTTCTTAAAAGTTTACTATGGTAAATAATTTGACTTAATATAAAATAAGCCGTAAAGCATATGCTTTACGGCTTATTTTATACTGCCAGAACCTTTTATTTTAGTATTACATTGTATATCAAATTTTACATAATCATAAATATCATTATTTTCTAAGTTATATTTATCATATAAATTATATTTATTTTTTCTTATAAGTTCTTTTAAACCTATTATATCAACATCTAATTGTTTTATAGTATTAATTGAATTTTGTATTTCAGTTTTTACATAATTTGAAATTTCATCTTCTATCATTTTATATTTTTCTGTATCTATCATTATATTTTTACCTAACATATATTCTGATATATTACCCTCTATATTTATAATAAATTGGCAAACTATTTTGTTATCTTGTTCATAAAACTTTTTATCTAATTTCTTTTTAAATATAGATGTAGATACATAACCATTTTCAAAAGGTATAGAAATTTCTCCTAAAGATTTTTTATCTATTATCCATAAAAGTCCTTTTGTTGTAGTATCATCTAAATAACCAATATATTTACTATCTTTTAAAGCTATTAAACCTGTTAATCTTACATCATCATCTGTAATTTGAATATTTGGTATAGCTGTATCACCTATTGATAATAATTGTTGTATAATATCTTCTAAATCTACACTATAAGTAAAAGCTGAATTTTTTTTATTATTTTTGTAATAATCATTTATATATATACCTAGCATTTTTTCATCTTTTGGTATAGTTTGTAATATATCTTGTGCTTTACCTTCTGTACCTAAAACTATAATTTTTCTACTGATTTCATTATTTCTTTCTAAAGCATTTATTGTTTCTTTTAGTAAATTTTTATCTTCTAATATTTCTTTACCTAAAACAACTACTTTTGTATGTCCATAATATAAATTTTTACTCATATATGTTCCTATTAAATCAATTGTAGATGCAACAGAAGAACCTTCAGCTATTTTTATAGCCTCATTTATACTTTTACTTTTTTCTTCATTCATAGGTTGTCCATTATCTTTATTATTTCCACTTTTTTCTCCTTCAGATACTTCTGGCATAGCCATAGATATAATAAATCTTTTTTCTTCTCCTGTTTTTTCTGTATTTGTATCATTTTCTTCTGTATATTTATCTATACCTATTGCTAATACTAATGCTCGTTCTTCTAGTTCTACTTTATCAAAACAACCTGTTAAAAAAATACTAAAACTCAAAAATAAAAATATAGTTTTAACTATCTTCACTTTTTAACCCCCTTACCTTAGCTACTATAAATAAAACTATTGGTAAGATAACTATATAAAAAATACCAAATGTAAAATAAAAAATATCCATTATTTTATAAACTATTGTTATATTAGCTGGTAAAAATGATATAAAATATATTATTGGAACACATATGCAAATAAATGTTGTATGAGTACCAACTTTTACTATATCTTTAAATATTAAAGCTGAAAAAAACATACCTGCATTAACCATCATAAAAATAGATATTATCCAAAATGTCATTATAAGTGCATCTTGTCTTTCTATAAAAGAACCTGGTAAATCTATTGTATCCATTATTTCCAATACTGGCCACATTTGATGCATTATATCATGTTTACCAAATCTAGCAATTGTTATAGTTGTAATAACTGTCATTATTAAACCTACTATTACTATTGCACTTATGGTAGTTTTTTGTATTTTTTCTTTTTCTTTAATATATGGATAAACTAAAAATATAAATTCTATTCCTGTAAAATAAAATATCATATACCCCCCACCTTTTAAAGCATCTATTGTACTAATTTCTTTAAAAAATGGTTTAAGATTAGAAAAGTCTATATCAAAAACAGATATAAAAAATACAAAAGCTAATGGTATAAATACAATAAAAATAAGTATTTCAGCTATATGGCCTCTAGCTTCATATCCTTTACTAGCCATATATGAACCTAAAATCAACATACTAAAAGATATTATCCAAAAAGGTGTATTAAAAAGCATTATTTCTTTTAATATTTCAGAAAAAATTCTTATTTCCATTGCTACACCTATGATAATTTTTATAATAAATCCAAAACTTATAAGTATGCCTAATGGTCTTCCTAATATTTTACAAGTATAGTCTACAAAACTATCATTAGGATATATTTTAGCTACCTGATTTATTAATATTAACAGTAATAGTGATAAAACTAACCCTATTAAAATAATTAACCAGCCATTTTGTCCTCCAAATTGTACTGCTTTTTGTGGTAAAATTGTTATACCCATACCAAAAATATCTAATATTAAAAGTAACCTTAATTGTCTTAAAGTTATAAAATTATTATCAGCAAACATAACTCCCCCTCCTTAATTAATATCTTCTTTTTTATTCTTTTTAAGACTTAATCTAGTTTTTTGACTATCATTTGCAAAAATTGGTCTTTTCCTAAGCATAAAAATAGGTAATTTTATTATTGTATCTTTAATGTCATTAAGTCCATACTGTTTAACTGAAACAAACGGATATAAATAAGGTATTCCAAAACTTTTTAATGTTACAAGATGTATAAGGCAAATTAATGTTGCTAACCAAAAACCAAAAAAACCAAGTAATGAAGATAAAAGTATTACAAAATATTTTGTAAGCCTATAACCTGCTGTTAAAGCTATATTAGGTATTGCAAAACTACAAATAGCTGTAAGTGCTATAACTATTACTACTATTGGACTAACTAACCCTGCTTCAACTGCTGCTTGCCCTATTATTATACCTCCTACTATACCAAGTGTACTTCCTATTGCTGAAGGTAATCTTATACCCGCCTCTCTTAAAGTTTCAAAGGCAATTTCCATTAAAACTATTTCCAAAACTGCTGGTATTGGTACTGTTTGCCTTGCCTCTGCCATTTTCAAAATAAGCTCCATAGGTATCATAGCTGGGTGATATACTGCTATTGCTATATATAGTCCTGGTAAAAAAACTGCTAATGCTCCTGCTATATATCTTATAACTCTTATAAAACTCATTATTTCCCAACGTTGATAATAATCTTCTGAAGATTGATAAAAACTAGCTAGTATAGTTGGCACAATTATAACAAAAGGTGTATTGTCTACTACAATAGCTATTCGTCCTTCTAAAAGTGCTGCTGCTACTTTATCTGGTCTTTCTGTCATTTGCATTTGAGGAAAAGGTGATTTATAATCATCTTCTATAAACTGTTCTATATAACCACTATCTAAAATACCATCTATATCTATCATATCAAGACGTCTTTCTACCTCTTTAAGTATTTCTGGTCTTGCTATATCCTCCATATACATTATACCTATATCTGTTTTACTTCTTTTACCTATCCTTAACTGTTTTAGCTTTAAATTTGTATCTCTTATTCTTCTTCTTATTAAAACAGTATTTACTCTAAAAGTTTCTGTAAAAGCCTCTTTTGAACCTTGCACAACTACTTCTGTATCTGCTGTTGAAACACTTCTTCTTGGAAATCCTTTTGTTGATAAAATAATTGCTTTATCAAATCCATCTATTAATAATAATGTATTACCTGATAATATTTCATCTATTACTTTTTCAAAATCTGTTTCTTCAAAAAAATCTGCTGTAGCTATACCACCATTTTTTAAAGCATCAAATATATTTTCTTTAAGGTTATTTCTTGTTGGTTTAACTTGTCTTATATCTATCATAAGTATATCTATAAGCTCATCTATAAATGCTCTATCTGTCATTACATCAATATAACTTATATATATATTTGTTTCTCTATTTTCACCAACTGGAAATTTTCTTTTTACTATATCACCAAAATCTTTAAATCTAGTATCTAAATATTTTATATTTTCATCTATATCTTTATCTATATGCAATATTTTCCCTCCCAAAAAGTTATTTATAAAGTTAGCTTTTACCACTATTTTTTATTTATACATATTTTTATTAGACTTTTTTCATTTTTTATTATAAAATATAATTAAATATTTATTAGGAGGTTAATCTTATGAACTTTGATGAAATTTACAAAATATTGGAAAATTCTTTTGAACCTTTTTTACATAGAGGTTATGAAAGACAAAAAAAGCTTTTAAACCATGAAAAGTATAATGTAATTACATATGAAGAAAATGGTAAAATTTTAGGATTTTTAAGTTATTGGTACCTAGATGAAAATACTTTATTTGTAGAACATTTTGCTGTTAATCCAGAAAAAAGAGGCAGTGGAATAGGCAAAAGCTTATTTAATGACTTTTTAAAATTAGATGGTGATAAAATATTAGAAGTAGAACCACCTCATACAGAAATAGATAAAAAAAGAATAAAATTATATGAAAATTTTGGACTTATATTTCACGAAAATGAATATTATCAACCAATTTATAATGAAGGTGATTCAAAAACAAGATTACATATTATGTCTACTAAAAAATTAAATGAACAAGAATTTAATAATCTTACAAAAAAAATACATACTTTAGATGAAAGTATTAAAAATATTTAGGAGGCATTTATTTGAATATTGAGCGTATTATGACATATTGTAATTATGTTTTTTACTTTTTATGCATTAATATATTTTGTTTAATATTAAATATTCCTTTATTTTTATTTATGACATTTATTGGTGCAAAGGAAATTATTACATATATGCCATTATTTTTAATATGTTGTATACCTTTTCCTTGTGCTTTTTCTTCTTCTTTATATTGTATGGGTAAATTTATAAAAAATAAAGACTTAAATATTTTTAAAGATTTTTCTAAAGGTGTAAAAAATAGTTTTTTACAAAGTACAATTATTGGTATTATATATTTATTTATAATATTTGTTTTATGTAATAATATTATATATAGTGTAAATAACAACTTTAATATTACACTTATATTTTTCTTTATTTTACTTTTAGCATTTATATTACTATCTAGTATAAATTCTTTTTTGTTAATAAGTAAATTTTCTATAAAAACTTTTCAAATATTTAAATATTCTTTTATTATAACTTTTACTAAACCTACTTTAACTTTAGCAAATGGTTTTTGCTTTATTTTTGGACTATACTTATTTACTATTTATCCTCTACAAATGTTTTTCTTTATATTTAGCTTAATTTCTTTCTTTATTTACTTAATAAATAGATTTTTTTTAACTTATTTAGAAGAAAATAATTATAAAAAGTAAACTAATAAATAGTTTACTTTTTGTTTTATTTTAATTATTTAAATTTATTTTTTTGTTTATTTTGTATATTTTATTTATATTTTTTAGTATATTTTTACCAATCCATTTGTTATGCATATAAAAAAATATTACCAAAATTAATATTTTATATGTTAAAATAGTTGATTTTAATGTAAATTATACTTATAATATATATATATTTTAGAGTTAATTAAAAATTATAGTTATTAATAATTTAGTTATTTATTATATTTAGTATAAAAATATTATAAATTTAATAATTTTTAAAAGGGGGTTTTTCTATTGAATAAGAGGAAAAAAAAATTTTTATCAAGAGATGATATAGAATTAACTCTATTATCATTACCTACACTTATATGGTTTATTGTTTTTAGTTTTATTCCTATGATTGGTATACTAATAGCATTTAAAGATTTCAGAATTTTACCAGGTCAAAGTTTTATAGAAAGTCTTATTACTAGCCAAAATGTAGGCTTTTCAAATTTTGAATTCTTATTTAAAACACCAGATGCAGCTATAATAATAAGAAATACTTTACTTTATAATACTCTATTTATTATTATTGGTACAGTTATACCTGTTGTTTTAGCTATAGCTATTACACAACTTTATAGTAAAAAGTTAGCTAAAGTATGTCAAACAGCTATGTTTTTACCCCATTTCTTATCTTGGGTTGTTGTTAGTTATTTTGTTTTTTCATTTTTAAGTTATGATAAAGGTATTTTTAATCAAATTATAACTAAATTTGGTGGTGAACCTGTTCAATGGTATATGGAAAATAAATATTGGCCTTACATAATAATTTTTATGAATACTTGGAAAGGTATGGGCTATGGTATGGTTGTTTATTTAGCTGCTATAACAGGTATTGATCAAAGCTATTATGAGGCTGCCTTAATAGATGGTGCTAAAAAATGGGAACAAATAAAATATATTACTATACCACTTATTAAACCTATTATAATTATTATGTTTATTATGGCTGTTGGTAATATATTTAAATCTGACTTTGGATTATTTTATCAAGTACCTAGAAATTCTGGTCTTTTATTCCCTACAACTGCTACAATAGATACTTATGTATATAAAGCTATTGAAGGTACTGGAAGTATGGCTATGAGTTCTGCAGCAAGTTTCTTACAATCTGTTATTGGTTGTATAACAATTATTATAGCTAATACTATTGTTAAAAAAATAGATGGTGAGAATGGTCTTTTCTAAGCGGAGGTGTATTTTATGAAAAATAAATTAGGTGGATTTGAAAAGTTTAATCGTGTATCCCCCTGTGCAAATACTATAATAGCGGCTATTTTCATTATTTTAGCAATTGTTTGTATTTTACCCGTTATATTAGTATTTATGGTTTCTATTAGTTCAGAAAAATCTATCCAAAATCTTGGCTATAGATTTTGGCCTGGTGAGTTTTCTTCTCAAGCATATTCTTACCTTTCTGATTCTAAAGATAGTATATTAAAATCTTTTGGTGTATCTATATTAGTTACTGTACTTGGTACAATTATAGGACTTATATTAAATACTACTATTGCATATGCTTTATCAAGAAAAACCTTTAAATTTAAATCATTTTTTACTTGGGTTATATTTATACCTATGTTATTTAATGGTGGTATGATATCATCTTATATAGTTGTTTCAACTATGTTAAATTTAAAAGATACAATTTGGGCATTAATTTTACCTATGGCTGTATCATCCTTTAATATTATTATATTAAGGACATTCTTTCAAACAACTATTCCTGATTCACTTATAGAATCAGCAAAATTAGATGGTGCAACACAACTTAGAATTTTTATAACAATTGTTTTACCTATATCACTTCCTGCTATTGCAACAATAGGACTTTTCCTTACTTTTGCATATTGGAATGATTGGTACAATGCATTATTATATATTGATAATAACTCTTTAATTCCTATACAAGCACTTTTAAATAGAATACAAGGTGATATTGAGTTTATGAACCAAAATGTATCATTATTAGGTGCTTCTGCTGCTGAAGTTTTAGAAAAATTACCTTCAGAATCTGTTAGAATGGCTATTGTTATAGTTGTTGTTTTACCTATAGCTTGCTCTTATCCATTCTTTCAAAAATATTTTATATCTGGCTTAACAATAGGAGCTGTTAAAGAGTAACTAGATTTTAAGCTGTTTTAAATAGCTTAACATAAATTATATTTATTTAAAGAAAAGAGGTTTTAGTTATGTTAAAAAAAGTGATAAGAAAATCATTAGCATTAGCAGTAACTGGCACTTTATTAGCAACTAGTTTAGCTGGCTGTGGTGCTAAATCTGATACACCTTCTACAAATAGTGGAAATAATAAAAAATCTGAATCTAATTCAGAGGCACCTGTAGATTTAGTTTGGTGGACTATAGGTAATGAACCTAAAGATTTTGCTTTAGTTAGTGAAGAAATTAAAAAATATACTTTAGAAAAATTAAATGTTAATTTACAAATGAAATATGCTAGCTGGGGTGAATACAATACAAAAATGTCAAAAATAGTTCAAAGTGGTGAACAATTTGACATTGCATTCACTTCTGGTATAGAAAATTATCAAGACTTATTAAATAAAGGTTATTTTATGGATTTAACTGAACTTTTACCAACAACTACTCCAGCTTTATATGATTTTATACCTGAAGATTTATGGAAAGGTGTTACTATAAATGGTAAAATTTTAGGTGTTCCTGCTTATAAAGATTCTGCTCAAGCTCAATATTGGATTTGGGATAAAGCTACTGTTGAAGAACTTGGAATAGATTATGAAAGTGTTGAAACTCTTCAAGATTTAGAACCTGTTTTACAAAAAATTAAAGAAGCAAGACCTAATGAATACCCTTTAATACTTAATGCAAATGAAGGTATTAATGGTTTCAATGCTGCTATAAATGGATATGATGAAATCGTTGTTAAACCTGCTATTGGTGTATCTTATCAAGATTCATCTGCTAAAGTTGTTGGTATTTGGGAACAAGAAAATGTTATGGAAAATTTAAAAACTTTACACAGTTGGTTTAATAAAGGTTATATTAACCCAGATGCTGCTACATTATTAGAATTACCTAAAACTCGTGTAGTATCTTCTGCTCAATCTTTTGAAGGTGGTTGGAAAGATACTGAAGTAGGTCATAAATATTTTGGTCCTGCTTATTCTACTAGAACTATTCAAGGTTCTTTCCTTTCTATATCTGTTGGATGTACTAATCCTGAAAAAGCTTTACAAGTTATAGAATTAATTAATACTGATGAATACTTTAGAAACCTTTTAGCTTTTGGTATTGAAGGTACACATTATGAAAAAACTGGTGAAAATACTATTAAAAAATTAAACGATAAATATGAAGTTCCTGCTTATACACAAGGTACATTCTTTAATATGTATGTACAAGAACCTAATCCAGCTGACCAATGGACTAAATTAAAAGATTTACAAGAAACAGCTTTTGCTTCTCCTGTTTTAGGTTTTACATTTGATTCTAGTAAAGTACAAAATCAAATTTCTGCTTGTGCTAATATTGAAAGTAAATATGGTAGCTCTTTAATAACTGGTTCTGTTAACCCTGAAGAAGCTTTACCAAAAATGATTGCTGAATTAAATGCTGCTGGTTATCAAGATATTATTGCTGAAGCTCAAAGACAAGTTGATGAATTTTTAGTTAATAATAAATAATATTTAAATTATTGTATGAGCCAATATCTAATGATGTTGGCTTATACTAAATTTTTTAGTAATAAATGAAACACAAGGAGGGGTATTTATATGTTAAAAAAGTTTTTAACTTTTACTTTAACAACTACACTTTTAGTCAGTTCATTGACTGGGTGTACTGGTAAATCTATTTTTACTTTTAATAATAAAAATACACAAACTAAATTTAATGAAAAACCTATTGACTTAATTTGGTGGACTATAGGAGCTGAACCTAAAGACTATGCTTTAGTTAGTGAAGAAATAAGAAAATATACCTTAGAAAAACTAAATGTTAATTTACAAATTAAATACTCTGATTGGGGCGAATATGGTGAAAAATTATCAGATATGGTTAAAACTGGTGAACCATATGATATTCTTTTTACTTCTGGTATAGGAAATTATCAAGATTTATTAAATAATGGCTATTTTATGGATTTAACTGAACTTTTACCAAATGTTACTCCTGATTTATATAATTTTATACCTGAAGATTTATGGCAAGGTGTTACTATAAATAATAAAATTTTAGGTATTCCTGCTTATAAAGATTCATCTCAATCACAATATTGGATTTGGGATAAACAACTCGTTCAAGAATTTGGTATTGATTATCAAAATATTGAAACATTACAAGATTTAGAGCCAGTTTTAAAACAAATAAAAGATGCTAACCCTAATGAGTACCCTCTTGTTTTAAATTCTACAGATGGTATAAATGGTTTTATGACAACTATTTGTAATTATGATGAAATATTAGTTGAACCTACTATAGGTATAAACTTTAATGACCCTTCTGCTAAAGTTGTTGGTTTATGGGAGCAACCAGATGTTTTAGAAAATTTAAGAATTTTACATAGTTGGTATAATAAGGGTTATATTAATCCTGATGCTGCAACTTTAATACAAATACCTGATGACAGAAAACTTTCATCTGGCCAATCTTTTGAAGGTGGTTGGAAAGATACTGAAGTAGGTCATAAATATTTTGGTCCAGTATATTCTACTAGAACTATTCAAGGTTCTTTTCTCTCTTTATCTGCTGGTTGCACTAGTCCTGAAGAAGCTTTAAAAGTTATTGAATTAGTAAATACTGATAAATATTTTAGAAATCTTTTAGCTTTTGGTATTGAAGGTACACATTATGAAAAAACTGGTGAAAATACTATAAAAAAATTAAATGATAAATATGAAGTTCCTGCTTACTCTCAAGGTACTTTTTTTAATATGTATGTTCAAGAACCTAATCCAGCTAATCAATGGGATGAATTAAAACAAGTCCAAGCTAGTGCTGTTTCTTCTCCTATTTTAGGATTTGTATTTAATAATACTAAAGTACAAAGCTATATTTTAGCTTGTGAAAAAATAGAAGAAAAATATAGAGCCTCTTTAATGACTGGTACAGCAAATCCTGATGAAGTTTTACCAAAAATGATTGCTGAATTAAATGCAGCTGGCTATCAAAATATTATTGCTGAAGCTCAAAATCAAGTTGATAAATTTTTATATAAGAAATAATAAAAAAATAACACATTTTATTATAATAATAAAATGTGTTATTTTTTTATTATATTTCTAAAAAGTATTTAGGTAATAAACTATCAACTAACCAAACTTTATCATTACCATAATAAAATTTTATACCATCTTTTATTGCTTTTTCTGTATCTATCAAAATAACTATTATATTTTTACTATGTCTTTTTGCAACAAGTTTTGCTGTTTCTATATCTTGTGATAAATGTACATATTGTCTTGATTTAGGTAATAACCCTTCCTTTTCTATTATATTAAAAGCCTCTTTACTTGTTCCATGATATAAAATTTTAGGTGGTATTTTTTCTTCTTTTAAAATTTTTATAGGTACAGAATGACCATAAAAAGCTCTAATTTTATTATCTACTATTTCAAATCTTTTTTTGTCTGATTTATCAATCATAATAACTAAATCTTCTTTTTTAATATTTTTCCATTTATCAATATTATTTAAAGCTTTTAATAAATCTTCTATGTAAACAAAACCATATTCATCTAATTTAAGATTATATTTTTCTGGTGAATGTCTTAAAGCATATGATACCTCTTTACTAAGTTTATTTAACAATACTAACACTTCCTTTAAAAATATATAGGGTATAATATAAACTATACCCTATAATTAATTATATTTTATTAAATACAAACTCATCTGTATAATCTATACTTATATTATCTCCACTTTCAAAAGATTCATCAAGATATTTTTCAGCAAAAATATCTTCTATATTAGTTTGTATTGCTCTTCTTAATGGTCTAGCACCATAATTACTATCATAACCTATATCTGCTATTTTATCCATAGCTTTATCTGTAAAAGATATATTAATATTTAAGTTATCTTTTATTCTTTTTGTAAGTTCATCTAACATTATTTTAGATATTTCTTTAACTTCATCTTTATTTAATGTATGGAATACTATTATATCATCTATTCTGTTTAAAAATTCAGGTTTAAATGTTTTTCTTACTTGTTCCATAACATTCTTTTTCATATCTTCATATTTTCTTACTTCATCATCTGAAGTTGTAAAACCTAATTTTTTATTTTCTGTTATACTTCTAGCTCCTACATTTGAAGTCATTATTATAACAGTATTTTTAAAATCTATTTTTCTACCTTGAGAATCTGTAATATGTCCATCATCTAAAACTTGTAATAAAATATTAAATACATCTGGGTGAGCTTTTTCTATTTCATCAAATAATATAACTGAATATGGTTTTCTTCTTATTTTTTCACTTATTTGTCCACCATCATCATAACCAACATATCCTGGAGGTGAACCTATAAGTTTAGAAACACTATGTTTTTCCATAAATTCACTCATATCAATTCTAATCATAGAATCTTCATCACCAAATAAAACTTCACTTAAAGTTTTAGATAATTCTGTTTTACCTACACCAGTAGGACCTAAAAATAGAAATGAACCAATAGGTCTTTTAGGATTTTTTAACCCTACTCTACCCCTTCTTATAGCTTTAGCAACAGCTTTAACTGCTTCTTCTTGTCCAATTACTCTTTTATGAAGTATATCTTCCATATTTTTAAGTCTTTGACTTTCTTCTTCTTGCAGTTTTTTAACTGGTATACCTGTCCAACCAGAAATAATATCTGCTATTTCTTCAGGTGTTACTACTTGAGCTTCATTGCCATTTTTATCTTTCCAATTATTTTTTTCTTGGTCTAATTTAACTCGTATTTCTTGTTCTTTTATTTTTATTTGACTAGCTCTTTCATAATTTTCTGTTTTAATAGCTTCCTCTTTTTCTTTAGACAAATCAACTAATTGTTCTTCTAAACTTTTAATATCTGGTGGCATTGTAAAAGTAGTAAGCCTTACTTTAGAAGATGCTTCATCTAAAACATCTATTGCTTTATCTGGTAAAAATCTATCTGTTATATAACGATTAGACAATTTAACTGCTGCTATTATAGCATCATCTGTAATTTTTACACTATGATGTACTTCATATTTGTCTCTTAAACATTTTAACATTTTAATAGCATCTTCTTCAGCAGGCTCTTCAACTTTTACTGGTTGAAATCTTCTTTCTAAAGCTGCATCTTTTTCAATATGTTTTCTATACTCATTTAATGTAGTAGCACCTATTATTTGAATTTCACCTCTAGCAAGTGAAGGTTTTAATATGTTAGATGCATCTATTGCACCTTCTGCCCCACCAGCTCCTATAATAGTGTGTATTTCATCTATAAATAGTATAACGTTATTACTTTCTTTTACTTCTTTAATAATTTTTTTAATACGTTCTTCAAATTCTCCACGATATTTAGAACCAGCTACAACTGATGCAATATCTAAAGATACAACTCTTTTATCTTTTAATATTTCAGGTACATCACCTTTTGCTATTTTTTCAGCAAGCCCTTCAGCAATAGCTGTTTTACCTACTCCAGGCTCCCCTACAAGACAAGGATTATTTTTTGTTCTTCTAGATAATATTTGTATAACACGCTCTATTTCTGTATCCCTACCATCAATAGGGTCAAATTTATGCTCCATAGCAAGATTAGTAAAATCCCTACTATACTGGTCTAAAGTTTTTGTATTTGTATTTTTATTATTATTTTTTGAACTTCTATTTATAGGTGTACCATTAGAATTTTCTGCTTCTCCAAGCATAACTAATATATCTTCATATAAAGCTTGTGGATTTACATTAAGATTTTGTAATATTTTTATTGCAATACTATCACCATATAAGGCACTAGATTCTTTTATAAGTGCAATAAGTATATGTTCTGTTCCTATATAATTTGTACCCATACCTACTGCTTCATCACAACTTCTATTTAAAATTCTTTTCATTCTTGGTGTAAAAGAATCTGAAGATATATGTCCTTTTATATTAGATTCACCTACTAATTTTATTATTTCTTCTTTAATATTGTCAACATTTACATTTTTCATTTCTAATGCTTTAGCTGCAACACTATTTTTAACATATGCTAAACCAAGGAGTAAATGTTCTGTTCCTATATAATTATGCCCAAATTCTGAAGCACTTTTTCCTGCATAGTTTATTACATCTTCTGCTTTTTTTGTAAATTTTAATTGCATATTAAAACCTCCTATTTAGTAAAAATTTCATTAATATATTTTGCTCTATATAGCTCTATATTGTCTTTTTCTGTTATATTAAATCTATCTATAATATTAGCTGTTTGTATATTCATAATAATATTATAAATGCTTGTAGATAAATTATTATCTAATATATCCAAATCTAAACCTAACCAAACATTAGATAAATGATTAATAGCTTCTTCAAATTTTATTTTCTTACAATATTTTATTATACCATAAGAACGATATATTTTATCAATAATATCTAAATTTTTATCTTGTTTTAAAATTTGTCTTAATTCTTTTTCTTTTTCAACTATTTGCATAGTTATACTTTTTAAATCTTCTATTATTTCTTTTTCTGTTTTACCTAAAGTTATTTGATTAGATATTTGATATATACTACCAAAAGCTTTTGTACCTTCTCCATGCATACCTCTTAAAGTCATTCCAAATTTTGCAATACTTTCAGACATAGATTTTATATAACCAAATCTTTCAAGCATTGGTATATATAACATAAAAGAAGCTCTAAGTCCAGTACCAACATTTGTTATACAAGAAGTGAGATATCCATATTGGTTATCATAAGCATAAGACAAACTTTCTTCTAAAAGATTATCTATTCTATTTGCCTCCTCAAAACATTTTTCTATATTATAGCCACTATTTATAGATTGTATTCTTATATGGTCTTCTTCATTTATCATAATATTAATATTACTATTTTTTTCTAATATAATTGCTTTTGGTTTACTACTTTCTAAAAAATTATTACTTATAATATACTTTTCTAACATAGTATATTGTTTTATCTTATCAAGGTTTTCAAAATCTATTTTTTCAAAACAATTTTTACTACTTATTCTATCATTAAATATTGCATTTGTAACTTTATCTATCATTTCTTTAGATTTTTCATTATTTATAAAATTGTAAAAAGGATAATCTTTAAGATTTCTAGCAAGACGAACTCTACTTGATATTATAATATTATCACAGTTTTTTTCTTCATACCACAACATTATAAAGCACCCCTTTCAATTTCTTTAATTTTATCTCTAATTTTAATAGCTTCTTCATAATCTTCATTTTTTATAGCAATATTTAATTTTTCTTTTAATAAATCTATATTATCTAAATTAGGTTTATAAGTTTCTAAATTTTTAGGAACTTTACCTGTATGAATATTTTTTGCTTGCATACTATTAAATATAGGGTTTAATTTTTCTCTAAAGACTTTATAACAATTAGCACAACCTATTTTACCACTATTTTTAAAATGTTCAAAGGTATTTCCACAAATATTACATACATAATTTTTACTATAATTATCTACTAAATTACTACTCGGGAAAAAGTTATAAAAAAAGCTATTACTATAATTTATTTTATCAAAACAATTTTTACATAAATTATAATCAACTTTTAATCCATTAATAACTTGACTGTATTGAATATTAGCTTTATTTTTTTTACATTTATCACATAGCATAAAAACACCCCTTTTAATATTATACAACTTAACTCTTATATATAATAACACTATTAGCCACCTTTGTCAATGAGTGCTAATAAATATTTTAAGTTTTAGCTTACCTATAACCTTTTAGTTATATGTAAGCTATATTAAAATCTGACTTCAATTTTATAAATAAAGAGTCCATTATAACTTTCTAAAACATTTTATACATCTTTTAGCATCTTTACTATTACCAGTATTACAATATTTACATATTTTAAACTTTCTTATACCATCTTTATTTTTACATATTTTTAGAGAATAAGTAACATTTTTATTCATAACATTCTCCTATAACATTCTACCACATTTAAAACAAAATTTATCATTTACATTATTTTTTTGTCCACAAGACTGACATATCCTACATTCTTCTACAGTAGATGATTGTGGTCTTGTATCAATTAAATCTTGTTTATTGCTATAATTTTGTGGTTCAGTTTTTTTATTTTCAGCTATTTTTTCTTTTATTATGGCTATTTCTTTTTCTATTTCTATCATTTGCTTATACTTTTCTTCAAAAAATTCACCTATATTACCACCATAAGAATATATTTCATAAACTTTTTTTCCTACTTCAATATATATATTTTTTAGCTTTTCTTCTTCAGATGATAATTGCATAGAAAGTTTAGTATTTTTTATTATATCTTTAGATGTTTTTGTAATATTTTTGCCTATTTTATTAATCATAGACTTTATTTCTTCCATAAAATCACTCTTTCATAAATTAATTTGTTATTATACAATTTTTTGTACCCTTTTTACCCTTATATAAATTCATATCTGCTATTCGCAATACTTCTTCTATATCATTATTTTGAATATTAAACTCTGATATACCTATTGTCATAGTAATTTTTATATTATAATTTTCATATAATAAATTATAATTTCTTATATCATTTAATATTTTTTCACAAATATTTTCAGCATTTTTAATACTACAATTTTTTAATAGTATTAAAAATTCTTCTCCACCCCATCTACAAACTTCTATATTAAATATATTAGCATTTTCTTTAAGTATATTTGATATACCTTTTAATACTAAATCCCCACAATCATGACCATAAGTATCATTTATCTTTTTAAAATCATCTATATCACAAATTGCTATACAAAATGCAATTTTTAAACTATCAAATTTTTCTATTTGTAATTTTATCCTTTCATCCATACAACGTCTATTACTAATATTAGTAAGTGGGTCTATATTAGCCATATTTTTGAATATTTCATTCATCTTTTCTAAATTTTCTTGTATATGTCGCATTTCATTTAAAAAAGCATATACTAAAAAACCAAAGAAAACACTAGCACATATAGTATTAAAATTATATAAAACCTTATCTAAGTCTTTAAACCTTTCTTGATATAACGCTACTCTAGAATCTGAAAAACTTTTAAGTAATTGGTAACTTAATAGTGTAGTAATAACTATAATATGTCCATATATATCTTTTTTTAATACATTTATAGCCATAAAATAAGTTACAGGTATTAGACAAAGTGGATATACATAAAATCCACCTTGCCAACCTATCAAATATGTACATAATATACTATGCACAGAAACTTCCAAAAATGTTATAATTGAAGAAACTACCAAATGCTTTTTCATCAAATATTTAGCAATAATAATATATATAGAAACACTAAAAATATTAAAAACCATTAATAATTTTATACCTTCAACAAAAAATATAACAAAGAATATACTATGTAATATAATAGCAGCAAAAATACATATTTTAAATGAAGTCAAAAAATCTAAATTTATTTTTGATACTTTATTTTTTTTTAAAATATTCATTATTTATAATCCTTTTGTTAATTATTTTTTCCTGTACCTCTAACACCAACTTCAAAATTCATATTACTAAGGCTTTCTTTTAATGATATATCTGCTTTTGTTCTTTCTAAATTATAATAATCTAGAACACCTATATTACCATTTCTTAAAGCCTCCGCAATAGCTTCTGGCACCATAGATTCAGCTTCTACAACTTTAGCTTTCATTTCTTCAACATGAGCTTTCATTTCTTGTTCCATAGCAATAGCTAAAGCTCTTCTTTCTTCTGCTTTTGCTTGAGCTATTTTTTTATCTGCATCTGCTTGTTCTATTTGTAAATGAGCTCCTATATTCCTACCTATATCAATATCTGCTATATCTATTGATAAAATTTCAAAAGCTGTTCCAGAATCTAAACCTTTACTTAAAACTACTTGTGAAATTCTATCTGGATTTTCTAAGACTTCTTTATGACTTTTTGAAGAACCAACAGTAGTAACTATCCCTTCACCTACACGAGCTACTATTGTTTCTTCACCAGCTCCCCCAACAAGTCTTGAAAGATTTGCTCTAACTGTTACACGAGCTACTACTTTGACTTCTATACCATCTATTGCTACTGCTGATATCCAAGGTGTTTCTATTATTTTAGGATTTACACTCATTCTTACAGCTTCAAAAACATCTCTACCAGCAAGGTCAATAGCTGCTGCTTTTTCAAAAGAAAGTTCAAGATTTGCTCTATGTGCTGCAATTAGTGCATCTACAACATTATCAACTCTACCACCAGATAATAAATGACTTTCTAGTTGATTAGTATTTATATCTAAACTAGCTTTTGTACCTTTTATAAGTGGTTTAATAATTCTATCTGGTCTTACTCTTCTAAGTCGCATACCTATTAAGGAAAATATACTAACTTTAACACCTGCCGCTGCTGCTGATATCCAAAGCCCGACTGGTATAAAACTAAATAAAATAGTTATTAAAATAATTACTAAAAAAATTAACCCTGAAAAAATAATAACTTCCATAATAAATTACCTCCTTTAATTACTATTTACTAATCTTACATAAAGCTTATTATCTTCAAACTTTATTATTTTTATTAAAGAATTTCTTTTGATATATCCATCATCTGATAAAACATCTAAAACTATACCATTAAATTCTGCACTTCCAAATGGTCTTAAGTCTGTTTTACAAATTCCTTCTCTACCTATAAATTCTTCCATATTACCAACTTGTTTTTTATCTTTTTCTACTACATCAGATAAAATAAATTTACCATATATTTGCATACGCTTAAATTTCTTTATAACTAAATATAAAGTAAATGGTATAACTACTATTTGAACTAAAACAAAAACTATACCAAGCGTTTTAAATGTAAATAAAGTTATTCCCCAAGATAAAATCAAAGATATAATACCAACTATACCAAAAATGCCAAAACCTGGCATTAATAATTCAACAACTAAACAAGTTATTCCTATCATTAATAATAATAAAATTAATATTACTAGTATTTCCATACAATCTCCCCCTTATTAAGTAAGATTTTGAAAAACACCTAAATTATAGTAAATGGTAATTATTTTATATAATTTATTAAACGTTAAATCTAAATAAAATAACATCTCCATCTTTAACTATATATTCTTTTCCTTCACTTCTTACTAAACCTTGCTCTTTAGCTTGTGTTAAAGAACCAAGTCTAACTAAATCTTCATAAGATACAACTTCAGCTCTAATAAAGCCTCTTTCAAAATCTGAATGTATTTTTCCAGCTGCTTGAGGTGCTTTTGTACCATTTGTTATAGTCCAAGCTCTAACCTCTTGAGGCCCTGCTGTTAAGTAACTTATAAGCCCAAGTAAAGAATAACTAGCACTTATAAGTCTATCAAGTCCACTTGTTTCACAACCTAAATCTGCTAAAAATTCTTTTTTCTCCTCATTGTCAAGTTCTGCTATTTCTTCTTCTATTTTAGCACAAACTACAAATACTTCTGAACCTTCTTCTTTAGCTAATTGTCTTACTTCATTTACAAATGGATTATTTTTTGCATCATCTGCTAATTCTTCTTCAGCAACATTTGTAGCATATAAAACAGGTTTAAAAGTAAGAAGATTTAATTCTTTTACAAAATTAATTTCTTCATCATCATTAAGCTCAATATTTCTAGCTACAACACCTTCTTCAAGACTAGCTTTTAATCTTTCTAAAACATTAAGTTCTTTTTGTAAAGATTTATCTGCTTTTGCTGCTTTTGCTGTTCTTGCTATTCTTCTATCAATAACTTCTATATCTGAAAAAATAAGCTCAAGATTTATAGTTTCTATGTCTCTAACAGGATTTACAGAAGCATCAACATGAACAATATTACCATCTTCAAAACATCTAACAACATGAACAATAGCATCTACTTCTCTAATATGTGATAAAAATTTATTGCCAAGTCCTTCACCTTTACTAGCACCTCTTACAAGTCCTGCTATATCAACAAATTCTATAACAGCTGGTAAAACTTTTTTAGAATCATAAATTTCTCTTAATTTTTCAAGTCTTTCATCTGGTACAGGTACAATACCAACATTAGGGTCTATTGTACAAAATGGATAATTTGCAGACTCTGCACCACCTTGTGTAAGAGAGTTAAATAACGTACTTTTACCTACATTAGGTAAACCTACTATACCAAGTTTCATAAATTTATCTTCCTTTCAATAACTAATCATTTTTCTATATTTATAGTATACTTTATATTAGCTTTTTCTTCAAGAAAAATATTAACTTTTAATATAATATTTACATTTCATTTTATTTACAAAAATAAATTTAAAGGGTATAATAATATAAAAATATGCTTATAAAAGGAGGATATTTTATGGCTTTAGATGGTTTTTCCATTTCAAATATAATTTATGAACTTAAAAATACTATAATGGGTGGTAGAGTTGATAAAATTTACCAACCAGAAAAAGATGAAATAATAATACAAATAAGAAATAAAGGTAATGCTTATAAACTTTTACTTACAGCTAATGCTTCTAGTCCTAGACTTAATTTTACTACTATACAAAAAGAAAATCCTATTAATGCTCCTTTATTTTGTATGGTACTTAGAAAACATCTTTCAAGTGGTAAAATAGTTGGTATTACTCAACCTAATTTTGAACGTATTGTAAATATACAAGTTGAATCTATAAATGAACTTGGTGATTACTCTATAAAAACATTAGTTTTTGAAATAATGGGTAAGCATAGTAATATTATATTAATAGATGATAAAAACAATATTTTAGAAAGTATTAAACATATATCTTTTGATAAAAGCTCTGTAAGAGAAGTTTTACCAGGTAGAACTTATACATTACCACCTTCACAAGATAAAAAAAGCCCACTTGATACAAATTTTGAAGAATTTTATAATATTATAAAAAATTGTATACCAACAAAAACTCAACAAATAATATATAAATCTTATAATGGTATAAGTCCTATTTTAGCATCTGAAATTTGTAATAATGGTAATATTGACCCATCTAAAAATACAGAAGAACTTTCAGATAATGAAATAAAAAGTTTATATAATTCATTTAATAATATAGTTACATTAAATAATAAAGAAAACTTTAAACCACAAATAATTTATAATGAAAATGAAACTGTTCTTGATTTTACTGTTTTTGATTTTAATATATTTAATCATTTAGATAAAAAATATTTTTCTTCTATATCTGAACTTTTAGAATTTTTCTATAAATCTAAAGATTTAACATATAGATTAAACCAAAAATCACAAGATTTAAAAAGACTTATATCACAAAATATAGAACGTTGTGCCAAAAAGAAAGAAATACAACAAAAAACTTTAAAAGATATAGAAAATAGAGAGACTTTAAAATTGTATGGTGAACTTATAACAGCCAATATATATGCTATTAAAAAAGGTATGACTAAAGTTATATTAAATAATTTTTATTCTGAAAATTTTGAGGAAATAGAAATTAGATTAGACCCAAATTTAACACCTGCAGAAAATGCTCAAAAATACTTTAAAAAATATAATAAAGAAAAAAGGACTTTTATAGCATTACAAGACCAAATTAAACAAAATGATGAAGAACTTTTATATTTAGAAAGTGTATTATCTTCTGTTAATGCTTGTACTGATGAATATGATATAAAAGAAATACGAACAGAACTAGCAGAACAAGGATTTTTAAAACGTCAAAAAAATAATAAAAACAATAAACAAAAAAATAATAAAAAAGCTAAACCACTTCACTATATATCAACTGATGGTTTTCATATATATGTTGGAAAAAATAATACTCAAAATGATGAACTTACACTTCGTTTTGCTAAACCTTTAGATATGTGGTTTCATACAAAAGATATAGCTGGCTCACATGTTATAGTTGTATCTGAAGGTAAAGAAATACCTAATTCTACATTAAATGAAGCTGCAAACCTTGCTGCTTATTATAGTAAGGCTTCAAATTCAAGTCTTGTACCAGTAGATTATACACCTAAAAAATTTGTTAAAAAACCTAATGGTGCTAAACCAGGTATGGTTATATATGAAACAAATAAAACTGCATATATAACACCTAATGAAAAACTTATTGAAAATTTAGAAAAAATAGATTAATTTTTAAGCTATGGACTTTTGTCTATAGCCTTTTTAAATTTTTATATTGTATTAATATAAAAATATTGGTATAATTATTATTAAAATATTTTACAAAGGATAATTTTATGGAGCAAATAAGAGAACTAATAACTCAATCACCATTTTTAGCCCTATTTATAGTAGCTATAATATATGCTTTTGGTGAAATGGTAAGTACAAAAACAAAGGCTTGGATTCCTTCTGTATTTGTTATAGCAATTTTATTTATTATAGGATATTGGACTATATTTCCTAAAAATATTGTAGACTTAGCTGGTCTTGGTATACCGCTTAGCACACCTATTGCAATAATTTTTTGTGTTATACATATGGGTTCATCAATTAGTTTTGACAAACTTAAAAAACAATGGAAAACTATTGTTATTTGTCTTTTTGGTATACTTGGTATGATTGTATTTTGTTTAACTATTGCAAGATTATTTGTAGATTCAGAATACATAATAGCAGGTCTTCCTCCTTTAGCTGGTGGTATAGTATCTGCTACAATGATGCAACAAGCTGCAATAGAAGCAGGATTTGAGAAAGCTGCTATTTTAGCTATTTGTATGTATGTTTGTCAAGGTTTTGCTGGTTATCCTCTTACTTCTATACTTTTAAAAATAGAAGGTAAAAGACTTTTGAAACAATACAAGAAAAATAATATAGTTAATAATAAAAACAATGATGCATTAAAAGTAGAAAATATAACTGAAAAAGAAAAAAGGCTTATTCCTAAAATATCAGATAAATATTATTCTACTTCATTATCACTTGCTATAATGGCTTTAATTGGTTTTATGTCTGTATATTTACAAGATTTTTCAGCTAAATTTTTAGGTGTATATAAAATAAATTCTGCTGTTATAGGTCTTATTTTAGGTATTATATTTGCTGAAATAGGTTTAATAGATAGAAATATTTTAAAAAGAAATAGTTGTTTTAATATTTTTATGTTTATAGTTATGTTATATATTTTTTCATGGCTTAACAATGCAACACCTGAACTATTACTTGAAATATTAACTCCTATGATAATTATAATTATTGTTGGTGTTTTTGGTATGGCTGTTTTCTCAATAATTATAGCTAAATTATTAAAAGTTAGTATACCTATGGCTTTTGCATCTTCTTTAACTTCTTTATATGGTTTTCCACCTAATTATATTTTAACAGAAGAATGTGCAAAATCTTTAGCAACAACAGAAGAAGAAAAACAATATTTAATGGATAATATGCTCCCACAAATGATAGTTGGAGGTTTTGTAACTGTAACTATTACATCTGTTATAATAGCTAGTATATTTACTCCATTACTATTTACTATAAATTAATATGAGGTGATTTTATGAATATTAAAGAATTAGCAGAACAATATAAAGATTATATTGTAGAAAAAAGAAGATTTTATCATACTTGTCCTGAAGTTTCTGGAGAAGAAACTAAAACAAAAGAAAACTTAATAAAAGATTTAAAAGAATTAGGTATTGAAGTATATCCTTGTGAAAATTGTAATGGTGTTGTAGGATTAATAAAAGGTGGTAAACCTGGTAAAACAGTTGCTTTACGTTCTGATACAGATGGTCTTAAAGTAGAAGAAAAAACAGATTTACCTTTTGCATCTAAAAATGGAAATATGCACGCTTGTGGACATGATGCACATATGGCAATGGTTTTAGGTGCTGGTAAAATTTTATCTTCTATAAAAGATGAACTTTGCGGAAATGTTAAATTAATTTTTCAACCTGCTGAAGAAATTGTTCAAGGTGCTAAAGATATGATTAATGAAGGTGTTATGGAAGATGTAGATGCTATTTATGGTGTTCATGTTTGGGGAGAATTTAATTCTGGCTTAATGGATTTTTCTTCTGGAAACCGTATGGCTGGTGCTTATTGTTTTAAAATAACTGTTGATGGTATAGCTACTCACGGAAGTTCTCCTCATATGGGTGTAGATGCTATTGTTACTTCTGCCTCTATAATACAAAATTTACAAACTTATGTTTCTCGTGAAAATAATCCACTTAATCCTTTAGTTTTAACAATAGGCACTATAAATGGTGGTAGTCGTTTTAATATTATTGCTAATAAAGTTGTTATGGAAGGTGCTATTAGAACATTTTCAACAAATGTAGATAAAATTTTAGAAGATTTAAAACGTATTGTAACTAATACTGCTAATTCTTTTAATGCTAAAGCTGATGTAGAAATAACTTTCTATACTTTGCCTGTTATAAATAAAAATGAAGATTTAAACAATATAGCTAAAAATGCTGTTAAAAAATTATATGGTGAGGAAAGTTTAAGTTCTTTACCAACTTTAATGGGTAGTGAAGACTTTTCATTCTTTATGGAAAAAGTTCCTGGTGTATATGGCTTTATTGGTATAAAAAATGAAGAAAAAGGTATTATTTATACTAACCACCACGAAAAATTTACAATTGATGAAAATGTTTTACATAAAGGTTCTGCTGTAGCTAGTCAATTTGTTGTTGATTTTTTAAATGATAATTAATCTAAAAGGTGTAGATTACTAAATTCTACACCTTTTTATTTTCAAATATATCTAATTTTAATGATAAAATAGAAAGTATTGCAGATATAACTAAAATATCTATACCTGTTGTTTTTATACTATCCATAAAATAGTCTACTATATTCATAACTAAAAAATATGCATTTATATAAAAAATAATATATAATAAATTGACTATTTTTTTATTAATATTTTGACTATTTATAATTTTATTTACTACAATTTTTAAAAATACCTCAAAAGGTAAAATTATAAATTCTACTATTGTAAAAAATTGTAATACACTTATTAAACTATCATATTTAAACCCTAATAAAGACATTATAAAAGTTAAAATACTAATTATTATTAAAATTAATAATAATATAACTAAAAATAATATTAATCTTAACATTTTATTTTACACTTTCAACAAGTTTTTTTACAAGTTCACTATTTACAACATCATATTTATTTTCATTATTTAAGTAAGCATAAGATACATTTTCACTAGCTGTAGTATTATCTTTAATAAAATCTTTACAAGAACTATGTACTTGATTTATACCTGTTTTTTGTATTAAATCTTTAGCATTTTGATAATTTATACCACTACCTGCTAAAATTTCTATTTTATCACCATATTTTTCATTTAATTCTTTTATTAAATCTATCCCATCAAAAGCCTTATCTTTTAATCCACTTGTAAGAAGTCTATCTATACCTAAATCGATTAATTGTTCTATTGCTTTATAAGGATTTGAAACACAATCAAATGCTCTATGAAAAACAGCCTCTTTTTTTCTATCATAACTTTTTATTATATCTATCATTTTACTTGTGCTTTCTATATCAATAGTTTTATCTTCATTTAAAAATCCAAAAGCAATACCATCTGTATTAGCTCTTAAAAGTGCTTTTGCATCTCTAAACATAACTTTCTTATCCTCACTATTGTAATAGAACCCTGCACCTCTAGGTCTTACCATACATATAGTATTTAAATCAAATTCTTCTTTTATAAGCTCTAAAGATGCAATAGAAGGTGTAAGCCCACCTAAAAATAATGCACTATTAAGTTCTATTCTATCTGCTCCACCTAAAAAAGCCTGTTTAGCATCATAAAAACTACCACAACATATTTCAACTATATTTCTCATAAAAATACCTCCTTTGTATACTAATTGTAAAATTCTTTAAACATTTCTTCACTTTTTGGAGAAATAGTAAATTCTAAATAATCATTTTTTATAGGGTGATTAAAACACATTTTATAACAAAATAACCCTATATTTCCATTACCTAATTTTTTTCTTATATTTTTATTATATTTTATATCATTATATAAAGGCAAATTTACATTTGACATTTGTACTCTTATTTGGTGATGTCTACCTGTTTCTAAGTTTAT
Organism: uncultured Clostridia bacterium; assembly: GCA_944376805.1. Classification (GTDB taxonomy): domain Bacteria; phylum Bacillota; class Clostridia; order Lachnospirales; family CAG-274; genus Tyzzerella. The sequence goes on along the minus strand of CALWDX010000013.1, from coordinate 11,719 downwards.
ATCTACTAGACTATATATTTGATTATCTATTTCTATTTGTTTCATTTTCTTATAAGACAATATAGCTTCTTTTGCACCACTACTATTTTTATTAACTATTTTTGATATATTTTGTCTTTGATTTTTCATAATAAAATTTATAAGCCTATCTTCATCTTTTGCAATTCCACAAACAATAGCTAAATAATTTTTTTCAAAATTATGATTTTTCATATATTCTGTTAAAATAGTAGTTGTTTTATTATTTTTTGAAAAAACAACAATTCCTCCTACTCCTCTATCTAATCTATTTATTATAGCTAATTCTTTGCAATTTGTATATTCTTCTATAATAGTATATAAATCTTTATCTATTTTCTTTTTATCTTGACAAGATAACATACCAAAAGGCTTATTAACTACAATAATACTACTATCTTCAAAAATAATATTAGATTTTTTATCAAAAATAATATTATTTTCTTTTAAATCAAAACTTTTTAACATACATTACCTCATTTATTATATTATTTACATTTATTATATATAAAATTTTTATTTTTTGTCAATTTATTTTTGTATATAAATACAGAGAAATGACAAAAGTTATATGAATAATATTTTATAATATAGCATATTAAAGGAGGTAAAAAAATGAAAAATATTATTTTTATTATTTTGTCATTATTAGGGTTTTTTATAGGTAGAGTTAGTATATTTCATATGTTGAATCCTATAGCTATTGCTTATTTAGGTTGTCTTTTATTAACGGGAAAAATATTTAACCTTGCTTTAGGTTTTACTTTTTTAGGTTTTTTTAGTAAAAATGATAGTTTTTATATAACAAAATATATTATATGTCTAATTATATTATTTTTTATAAATATAATATTTTCTAAATATAAAAATAAAAAAAATATTATGTTTAAAACTTCATTGACAAGTTTTTCTATTTTTATATCTGGATTAATTATATCATTTTTAAATGGATTTTCTACTTACTATTTAGTTTTATCTATACTTGAAACTACATTAACATTTTGTATGTGTTTTATATTAAATAAAGGTATCGATTATATAAATAGAGAAAATAAAACTTTAATAACAAATGAGGAAATAATAAGTATAGGTGTACTTGTAGGCTCTATAATATGTGGTTCTTCTGATGTTTTTTTAGGTAATATATCTTTTACATACTTTTTTATTATAACATTACTTTTATTTGTATGTTACATATATGGTAGCTCTATTGGTGCTATTGTTTCAATATTATCTAGCTTTTTATTATTTATAACAAATTCTTTAAGTGGTGATATAATAATAATTTTAACAGTATCTTCAATTTTGGCAAGTCTTGTAAGAGAAAAAGGGAAATTTTCTATAGCTCTTACTTTTAGTTTATGTGTATATGTATTAAGCCTTATAATAAATATAGCTTTAATAGACAATATTTTATTATTTTCTATTATAGGTAGTGATATATTATTTTTATCTATACCTTGTAAAATAAAAGCAAATATTAGTTTTAGTAACCATTTAAAAGGAGAAACTGCTATTACATATACTGAAAAATTACAAATATTAACAAGTGATAAACTCAATAAATATGCAAATTCTTTTGAAAAACTTTCAAAAACATTTTGTAGTTTATCTGAAAAAAAAGTAAATTTAGACCAACAAGATATATCTAATCTTATAGATGAAGTAGCTAGTAAAATGTGTAACAATTGTCAAATGAGAGTTTTTTGTTGGGAAAAAAATTTTTATAGTACATATCAAAATATATTTTCTATTTTAAATATATATGAAAAAAATGGACAAGTAGAAAAAAATTCTATATCTTCTGATTTTATAAATAATTGTATAAATATCAATCAATTTATAGATGTTTTAAATAAAACTCTTGAAATATATAAACTTAACTTATCTTGGAAAAATAAAGTTATTGAAAGTCGTGAACTAGTAGGTAAACAATTAACAGGAATTTCTAATATAATATATGATTTATCAAAAAATCTTTGTGAAGATGTATCTTTTAAAGAAAATTATGAAGCTAAAATTAAATATGCTTTAGAAAATAATGGTATACATACAAAAAATGTTATTATAACAGAAAATGATAAAGGTAAATTAGAAGTTTTATTAAAAGTTGAACCTTGTTATGTGCCTAATAAATGTGTTAAAACTATTTTACCTATAGTTAATGAAGCTTTAGATAAAAAAATGTGTAAACCCTGTTATGATTGTATTATAACAAAAGAAAATAATGAAAGCGTCTGTTCTTTAACTCTTGTTGAAGAACAAAAATTTAGGGTAAGTACTTATGCTGTTACTGCTTCAAAAGATGGTTCTACTGAATGTGGTGATAGTCATTCATTTCTATCTTTACCTAATGGAACTTACCTTTTAGCCTTGTCTGATGGTATGGGTTCTGGTAAAAATGCAAAAATAGAAAGTACAGCAACTATTGAACTATTGGAAGAATTTTTACAAGCTGGATTTTCTAAAGATTTAGCTATAAGTATGATAAATTCTGTTTTATTTTTAAAATCTTCTAAAGATAGTTTTGCCACTTTAGATATGTGTACAATAGATTTATACACTGGTTTTTGTGAATTATTAAAAATAGGTGCTGTTTCTACTCTTATATTACATAATAACAAAGTTGACATAGTTAAGTCTAATTCTTTACCTATTGGCATTTTAAATAATATAGAACCTGAAATTAGAAAGAAAAAACTAGCTGATGGTGATATTATAGTTATGTTTACAGATGGTGTTTTAGACTCTACTAAACAAATTATAGATAAAGAAAATTGGATAATTGATATTTTATTAAAAAATACTTCTACAAACCCTGAAGAAATAGCAAATACTATTTTTGAAAAAACTAAAGAAAATTATAAAAATAACATAAAAGATGATATAACTATCCTTGTAGCTAGAATATGGTGTTAAATTTTATATTATAAGTATATATTTCTAATTTTTGTTAATAATTAAAATATCTTATTTTTGGAGGTTTTTTATGAACGAAAAAAAGAAAGTTATACTTATAAATGGTACTAAAGCTAATTGGTATGAACAAGTGATTTTTATAGTAAAAGAAAATAATCAGCAAAATATACCTAAAAATTTAGTTTTAGAAGCTGAAAAAATTATAAATGAATATATTGCTAAAAAATATAATAGTACAAATATAGATAAACCTTTAAATAATAATAATATTAATGACAATATTAGTATAAATAAACCTAAAATAAAAAGAAACTTAAAATTTTATAATAATATTTTAAATGTATCTATATTTTGTACTATTGCTTTTATATGCTATCTTTTATATCAAATTTATATATAGTATTTAACTTTTCTAAAAATTGTACTATAATTATAATAAATAATTATATGAGGTGATAATTTGTTAGAAAAAATAGCTTTAAATACTATATATAAACATAATCTTATAGAAAAAAATGACCATATAATAGTTGGTGTATCTGGTGGTGCTGATTCTATATGTTTGCTCCATTTCTTATATAGTATAAAAGATAAATTTAATTTGAAAATGACTGCTGTGCATATAAATCATTGTATGCGTGGGGAAGAATCTGATGAAGATAATAAATTTGTTGTAGATTTTTGCAATAATATAAATATACCTATTAAAGTATTTTCTTTTGATATATATAAAAAATCTAAAGAAGAAAATATTTCTAATGAAGAAGCTGGTAGAAAATATAGATACTATGCCTTTAATAAAGTTTTACAAGATTACAATGCTACAAAAATAGCTGTAGCTCACAATAAAGATGACAATGCTGAAACTATTATTATGCGTTTTTTTAGGGGTACTGGTATAAAAGGTCTTTCTGGTATATCTTATAAAAGATATAATATAATAAGACCTATTTTAGACTGTTTAAGACTAGATATTGAAGAATATTGTAATAGACATAATTTACTATATAGAAATGACTCTACAAATAGTATGGACATTTATACAAGAAATAAAATAAGATTAAATGTTCTACCTAATATAAAAAAAGACTTTAACCCTAATATTATAGATACACTTTCTAATATGGCTTTAAATTTTTCTGAAGAAAATAAATTTTTAGACAATCTTACTAAAGATACTTTAAATAACTGTTTAATAGAAAAAACTAGTGATAAAATAATATTAAATATTGATAATTTAAAAGTCATTGATATAGTATTACAAAAAAGACTTTTAAGACTTTGTTTATCTTCTTTTAACAAACAATTATATAATATTTCTTATGAACATATAAATATGATTATTAATATATTAGAAAAACAAACAGGTAAAAAAATAACCCTTCCCAATAATTTATATGTATATAAACAATATAATAATTTAATAATTGGTAAAAATATAGTATCAGATAAAAAAGAAATTAATTATAATTATAAAATAGAATTAGAAAAACAACTTTATATTAAAGAATTGAACAAAAATATACTATTATCTAAAAATATTATAAATATTTCAACAAAAGGCTATACTATTTCGCTAAATTATGATAAAATAAAAAACAGCTTATTTATAAGGCAAAGAGTTGCAGGAGATAAAATTTATATAAATAATATGACAAAAAAAGTCAAAAATATTTTTATAGATTTAAAAATCCCTTCTAATGAAAGAAACTTATACCCTATCTTACTATGTGAAGATAAAGTTATAGGTATCTTAGGGCTTTGCCTATGTAATGAATATAAGCCTAAAAATCTTAATAATACTGTTTATTTATACATTTGGGAGGAAAATGAAAAATGAGTGAAAAAATCGAAGTATTAATTACTGAAGAACAATTAGACAAGAGAATAAGTGAAATTGCTGAAGAAATAAATAGAGATTTTGGTTCAGAAGACATTACTCTTGTATGTGTTTTAAAAGGTGGTGTAATGTTTATGACAGACATTGCTAAAAAATTAAAACAAAAAGTAGAATTTGAATTTATAGATGTATCTAGTTATGGAAATAGTACAGTTTCTAGTGGCAAACTTACTATAAATAAAGCATTAGAAACTTCTATTGAAGGAAAAAATGTTATTTTATTAGAAGATATTGTTGATACTGGGAGAACTTTAAGTTATCTTATAGAATATTTAAAAGAAAAAAATCCTAATAGCTTAAAACTTTGTACATTATTAGATAAACCTAGTAGAAGGGTTGTAGATGTTAAAGCTGACTACATAGGATTTACTATACAAGATGCATTTATAGTTGGTTATGGTCTTGATTATGCTCAAAAATATAGAAATTTACCTTATATAGGTATACTTCATTTAGATGAAGAATAATTATTTATTTTGTATCTTAATTTTTAATAAAAGGAGGTTTTGCCTTGAACAAAGATACTACATTTAAAACAATTTTAATGTATATATTAATATTTGTTTTTATACTTATATCTTTTACAATGTATAAAAATATAAATTTACACAATAATGGTAACTTTGATTATACATATAGTTCTTTAGTAAATGATATAAAATCGAATAACAATAATAATATAGACTATATTAGTATAAAAACAAGTGAAGATATTTATGATAAAGGTTCTGTTATTGTATACTTTATTAATGGAAGTAGAAAAGCTATTCCTATTCCTAGTATGAATGCCTTTATGGAAGTACTTCATAATTCAAATAGTTTACATTTGGTTGAAACTTTTCAGCCTACTAAACCTAGTATATTCTCTGCTACTTATTTACCTTTAATAATAATTATTATTGTTGTTTTTATTGTATTACTTATAATAACTCAACAAGCAAAAGGAAGTGGTGGTGGAGGTGGTCGTGTTTTATCTTTTGGTAAAAGTAAAGCTAAAGTTTTAACTGAAGGACAAAAAACTGCCTCTTTTAAAGATGTAGCAGGACTTAAAGAAGAAAAACACGATTTAGAAGAAGTTGTAGACTTTTTAAAAGACCCTAAAAAATATAAAGATATTGGTGCTAGAATACCTAAAGGTATATTATTAGTAGGACCTCCAGGTACTGGTAAAACATTACTTGCTCGTGCTATCGCTGGTGAAGCAGGTGTTCAATTTTTTAGTATTTCTGGTTCAGACTTTGTGGAAATGTTTGTTGGTGTTGGTGCATCTAGGGTGCGTGATATGTTTGAAGAAGCTAAAAAAAATAAGCCTTGTCTTATATTTATAGATGAAATAGATGCTGTAGGCAGAAGACGTGGCTCTGGTCTTGGTGGTGGTCACGACGAAAGAGAACAAACTCTTAATCAATTACTTGTTGAAATGGACGGCTTTTCTACTAATGAAAACATTATTATTATAGCTGCTACCAACCGTGTTGATATTTTAGACCCTGCTCTTTTAAGACCTGGTAGATTTGATAGACAAATTTACGTAGGTGCTCCTGATGTTAAAGGTAGAGAAGAAATATTAAATGTACACGCTAAAACTAAAAAACTTGCTCAAAATGTAAATCTTGAAGAAGTTGCTAAAACTACTTCTGGTTTTACTGGTGCTCAACTTGAAAATCTTTTAAATGAGGCTGCTATTATATCTGCTAGAAAAGGTAAACAAGAAATTTCTATGGAAGAAATAAGAAAAGCATTTATAAAAGTTGGTGTAGGTACAGAAAAGAAAAGCCGTGTAATAAGTCAAGAAGAAAGAGCTATTACAGCTTATCACGAAGCTGGACACGCTATTATTACAGAAATGCTTCCTCTTATGGATAAAGTTCATATTATATCAATAATACCTACTGGTGGTGCTGGTGGCTATACAATGCATTTACCTGTTGATAAAGGTTATTTCTCTAAAAACTATCTTACACAAGAAATAATGGTTTTATTTGGTGGTAGAATAGCTGAAGAAATTATTTTTGATGATATAACTACTGGTGCTTCTAGTGATATAGAAAGAGCTTCTAAAATAGCTAGGGGTATGGTTACAAAATATGGTATGAGTTCATTAGGTCCTATTGAGTTTATAGATGATGAAATAAGTCCTACTCTTGCATCTTCTATTGATGAAGAAATAAAAGGTATTATATCTTCTTGTTATGATAAAGCTAGAAAAATATTAACAGAAAATATTGATTATTTACATTCTACAGCTAATCTTCTTTTAGAAAAAGAAAAAATTACTGGTGATGAATTTAGAAATTTATTCCCTGAAAACTTTTTCCCTGAAAAAAAATTACCAACTTATCCAGAAAAAGATGAAGATGAAAAAGATACTAATAAAAATGAAAATATTGAAAGTGAATCTAAGGAAAATTAATCATTATGGAAATTACATTTAATGATTTTACATTTAACATTAAAGAAATAAATGATTTAAAAGTTGATAGTAAACTAGTAAAAATGATAGAAGAAGCTATTGAAAAAGATTTAAATAAATTATTTGAAGAACATAAAGAAACTTTCTATTGTTTTACTTTAAATACATCTGGTGAAGCCTTTAGTGTAAGTTTCACTGCTTATTCTAAAGAAGTGTTAGAAAAACTTGTTTCAAAAGAATTAAAAAGAAATCCTGAAATAGATATTGAAAAAGAAATGCACTGTTTAAAATGGTCTTATGCTGATTCACCTTATTCTCTTTATTGCTATGATGAATATTTTTCACATATTTCAGATTATATTTTTAATAAAAGAGAAAAACTTAAAACAGAAAGACAAATAGACAATCATATAGAAAAAGTATTAAATTCAATGGAAAAAGCAATGTATAATATTGATAGTAAAAGTAAATTTAGTAATGGTCAACAACGTTCAAATATTATTATTAATGTAGAATTTATACCACCTGACTATACAAATGTAGAAAGAGCTTTTAGATTAAATTCTATTGATACTATATTATCAACAAATTATATTGAAGCATTAGAATTTGAATATTTTCAAGAATATTTAGAAGAAATAAATAATTAAAAAAATGCTAGAGAAAAACTCTAGCATTTTTTATTTTTAATATCCACTATCTGCTAAAATAATATCTACCATATAAAGCATCTGTTCTATAGTCATTGTACCTTTTGGATTAGCACTTACTGCATCAGCATAGAAACCTATATCACCAGCTTTAATAAGATTAGTTTGATAATTTTTATTAGCATTTTTTATATCTTGATATGGTGTTGTATTAATATCACTTGTAGCTTCAAATTTAGATTTTGTTTTCATTTCATAAAGTTTAACTAAACTATTAATACCAGCTTCTCTACCCACTACAGAACCTTCTAATAACATACCCGAACGTTTTAAAGATTCATAATCTTTAGTAGATAAACCACCATTTATAGCTATTTCTTTTTTATTATTTGCTACACCTGCAACAATATTATTAAATTGCACAACAGATATAGGAGTTTTTGTATTAATATTAGTCATATCTGTAAAAGCTATTTTACTATTTACATTAGTAAGTAAATTTACATCATTACTATTATTTACGTTTGTTTGATTCACACCATTAGATATAGTTGTATATTTACCTAATCTATTAGATTTAACTGTATGAATACCTGTTTCACTACTATAAGATGAAGGAACTATTTCCCAAAGGTTATTATTAACATTCCTATAAGAACCTACATTTTTATCTAATGTTAAACTTCTATTTTTAAGTTTAAGCATTACATTCATATCTGAACCTGTGTAAGTAAGAGGTTTATATACCACATTATTATCAATTCCTATTTTTATATTTTGTGGAGTAGTTCCATAAGATTGATTATGATTTAAAGTAGGTAATCCTTCTATATTTTGATTAATTTCTATAGTAGTAGTTGTACCTGTACCAAGTTTACCAATACTTTTTACCTCTGGAGTATTTAAAAATCCTGGGTTTAAAGTAAATCTTGTACCACCAACAGTTATACTAAGAGCTATTTTTCTTTGCTCAAATGCTGAAATTATAGAATATGGTATAATAACTTTTCTATTATCAATAGGATAACCATTATGACTTGTAAGGTCTAAATTATAGTTATATACTTTATTATTTACAAGTTTTGTTATAAATCTTTGGTCTACTAAATTATCATCATTACCATTAGCATCTTTTTGATTAGAACGAAATCTATATGTTAAAGTTTTTGTAATAGAATCATATAATATTTCAAAATCTTCTGTAGGTAATGGATATAAATCATCTATAATATTACCATCATAGTCTCCATCATCAGTAGAAAATTTAGTTCTATATCTAAAAGTTTCTGTCCAATCTGATTCAGCTGTTAAAACTCTATCACCTTCAGGTTTTACTGTTGGTATTTCTATAAATATAGAATCTTTAAAATCTTTATTTAATGATAATTCTATAATATAACTGTAAGCTTTTTCTACTTGACCATCTTTACCTTTATAAACATAAACTTTAGTTTTTGCTCTTGTATAGTAATATTTATTTGCCATCAACTCATTAAATTTTACCATATAAGTCTTTTTAAGATTTGGGTCTATTAAAGGTTCTGCTGTATCTTTTGCATCTGCTTTTGGTTCTTCTTCAAAATCTTCAGGATCTCTAAGCCATTCTAAAACTAAATATTTATCTGTAATAGGTTTATAATCTGTATTATTATTAGTATTATATATTGAAAGACTTTTTTCTGATGCTAAACCAAATCCACTTGGTGGGTTAGGTTTTCTTATAGGATCAGTTCTTATATAAAGAGGTGTTGACCAATCTGAAGTTTTTCCTGTTTCTTCTACAATTGCTCTAATCCAAATATAATATCCAGTGTCTGGGAAAAGTGGTTTAATATTATATTTTATAAATTCTCTGCCATCTTCTTTATTATAAGGAAAACCATTATCTTTTATTTCTTGACTATTAATAATAAGTCCAGCTTGAGCAGGGTCTTCAATACCATTTTCATCTATAGCTAATTCATAAACTATTTCATTAGCTTGTTTTTCCCATTCAACTTCAATAGATATATCTGTTTTACCTACTTCATATAATGTAGGTATAGTAGGTGTTATATCTACTTCTGTGTCTTCTGGTAATGTAGTAGCTAAAAGATATGTTGGATATGCTTCTTTTTTACCATCTGTAAGAACTCTATATGGTCTTAATAATATAGCATAAGTTGTATTTGCAGTTAATTGAGAAATTAAATATTCTGCATATTTAGGTTCTACAAATGTTGGATTTATTTGTTGCCATAATTCACTTTCAGATTGTAATAAATTTTCTATATAAGCTTCATATCCACCACTTGACTCTATTTCACTAGTTGGTAAAACTATCATTTCATATTGAATATCTTTAGCAGATATATCCATATGTCTAATTATTAAATTATTAGCTTCTGTATAACCTGCCTCTATAAAGGCTTTTCTAACTTCTTCTTCTGAATCTTTGTTATAAAATTCAATAATTTTATCTGTAGGTCTTACCTCTTTACCATAAACAAGTTCACCATCTCTAATAGCTACAAGTGTATGCCAATTTCCCTTACCAGTTTCTTCGTTTATATTTTCTCCATCATATACTTCAAACCATTTTGTATTCCATTCTACAGTAATTTCTGTTTGAGTAATTACATCATTACCATTTTCATCTTTTTTAACTCTAAAAGGTGGTTTTGATAATGCTTTAGGTCTTGATATATCACCTAATGCTGGAATATATATTTGACCAGTAGCTGGTGGTGCAGATAATCCTAAACCATCTGATGTTGGTTTTGTAGCCACTATTTTTATATAATATGTTTTATTTTCATCTATAGGTCTTGTTACATAAGCTCCTGTAGCATCTTTTGTTACATACTCTGTTATTTGTTTATAAAATACTTTATTTTTTACTTCAGGTATATTGGTAGTATCTATTTCTTCAGCCGGAACTTTAGTCATTATTTTAGGTAAATTAGGTTTGCTAAGTTCTCCTAAAGAATCTGTCACCCAAACATCATAATATACATTTGTATCAAAATATAATCCATCTTCATTAACATTTTCTTCTTCATTTTCAGTATATGGTGGTCTCATAAATGTATCCCAATATAAATCTATAACAGGTTTATTATTTACTACATTTTCTTTTGGATAAAGTTCAGGCTTATTTGGCGTTATATTTACTATAGAAGGGTCATACATAGCTATTTCAGTTTCTACATAACCATCTACACCTGTTATTTTAAATTTTACTTTAAAATATGTACGTTGAATTGGCTTTGGTAAACGAAAAGTATTAACATTATTAGCATCTGTTGGCCCACTAATTTTACCTATTTGTGTACTAATATCATCTTCACTTAAACCTGATAAAATTATTATTTCTTCAATATTACCTTGAACACTTCCCCATTGTAATTTAATATATTCTTTTCCATCTTCAAAAACATATAAAGGTATTTTTATATAAGCATCATCTGTTCTATATTCTTTGAATGTTTTTGAGTTATAACCAATTACTTTATTTTTATTATTTATACTAATTTTTTTAAAGTTAGTTGCTCTTATTTCTTTACCTTCATATAAAGGCTCTACTTTTACTGCATATATATTAGAAGGTTTAATATTTTGTTCATCTGTTATTTTTATTGTAAGCCTATCAACATTTCTTTCTGGGTCTTTAAATGGTATAAAATCTTCACTATCAATAGATCTTTCAACAAAATTTGTAAACTGCTCTGGTTTTACACTAGAACCACCTTGTTGATAATATATTTTATACCCTGAAAATATACTCTGACCTTCATATGTAGGATTATCAAAAGTAACTTCTAATGTATTGCCATAACC
>CALWDX010000012.1 GCA_944376805.1 uncultured Clostridia bacterium | reverse complement strand
GCCATATGAAAGACAAAATAATGAAACAGAAGAAGAATATAACAAAAGAAAAGAAGTTTTAGAAGAATATAATAAAATTGTAGAGCAACTAAATGAACTTTATCAACAAAAATCAGAAATTAATAAAAAATTATTACAATTAAAAAATGATTATCAATACACTTGGGATTATGAAAGAATAAGAAAACATATTTCTAAAACTTTAATGCAAGAGTCTATTGATAGACGAAAAAGAATAAAAGAACAAAGAAAACAAGAAAAACAAGCTAAAACAGAGGCTTGGAAAAAATATAAAAGTGAAAATATAATATATATAGGAAAAGGATATTCAAAAGCATTATTTTTAAAGGATACTAATGAACAAAAACTTAAAGAATTAGGTCTTCCTATAATAAAAGATGATAAGGAATTAGCTAATTTCTTAAATATTCCATATAGTAATCTTAGATTTTTAACTTATCATAGAGATGTAGTTAAATTTGATAATTATGTAAGATATACTATACCTAAGAAAAAAGGAGGCGTTAGAAATATAGCAGCTCCTAAAACTATACTTAAAAATACACAGAGAACAATTCTTGATGAAATACTTTCAAAAATAGAAGTTAATAAATGTGCACACGGTTTTATAAAAGAAAAATCGGTTGTTTCTGGAGCTATAGCACATAAAAATAGCTCTAAAATAGAGCTTTTAATAAATATGGATTTAGAAGACTTTTTCCCAACAATAACTTTTGAAAGAGTATTAGGTATGTTTAAAAGTTTTGGTTATAGTGGTTATGTTTCTTCATTATTAGCTATGATATGTACTTATTGTGAACGTATGAAAATAGAAATAAAAGGTGAAGAATTATATGTAAAAACTACAGATAGAATATTACCTCAAGGTTCACCAGCAAGTCCTATGATTACTAATATTATATGTAGAAATTTAGATAATAGACTACAAGGTCTTGCAACAAAATATAATTTTACATATTCAAGATATGCTGATGATATTAGCTTTAGTTTTAATAAAGATAACCCTATATTATCAAATGAAAATGACATTAATATAGGAAAAATATTGGGTATAATATCAAAAATAATAAAAGAAGAAGGATTTAATATTAACTATAATAAAACTAAATTTTTAAGACAAAATAATAGACAAGCTATAACAGGTATAGTTGTAAATAATGATGAAATAGGTGTACCTAAAAAATGGATTAAAAATTTTAGAGCAACAATTTATAATGCTAAAAAATTAAAAGAAAAAGGAGAAAAAATACCTTTTAAAACAGTAAATGAAATAAAAGGTATGAGTTCTTGGGCTTCATATGTAAATAAAAATAAATATTCAAAAATAATAAATGAAGCTGAAAAAATTTTAGAAAATTTATAATTTATACTTGCAATATTTATTATATTGTGATATACTAATTTTAGTGATAATTCCTGGCCTTAATGCTATAGTGTTGCGCTATAGTTGAAATAATACAAGACAAACACCATTAGTGTTTGCGCAATTAATGAAAATATACACCTATTATGTAAATGAAGAAAGTAGCCTACGGCAATTTAATAATAGGTATATATTTTCCCAAGTGTCAAAAACGAATATTGAGATTAGTTAGCAGGAATTTGTAAATAATAAAAAAATACTTGTAATATTTAGTATATTGTGTTATAATAACATTAATTAAAATTTCTTGGCCTTAATGCTATAGTGTTGCGCTATAGTTGAAATAGTACAAGACAAACACCATTAGTGTTTGCGCAATTAATGAACCTATACCACTATTATGTAAATAAAGAAAGTAGCCTACGGCAATTTAATAATAGTGGTATAGGTTCCCAAGTGTCAAAAACGAATATTGAGATTAGTTAGCAAGAAATTTAAAAAGATATGATTAGCATTTAAACATCATATCTTTTTTGTATTTAATAATCTTTTTATGGAGTTGTTTTTTATTATGGATTTAATGAAAGAAATTGAATTATTAAAAAGTTTAGCACTAGAATTAAATGAAAGTTCAAATAATTATAAAAATATAACTTTAGAAGAAGAAAAAGAGCTTGAAGAAAAGTTTGATTTATTTGAAAAAACCTTATATAATATACGTTTAGAAGGTGATATGTCAGTAATAAATGATTTAAGTTTATTAATAGATGATGAATTTTTTGAACCTGCTATAATGGAAGATATAGTAGAAATTATTATATTAATTATAGAAAAATATGATTTAAAAAAAGGATTATATATTATTTTTAATAATATAGATAAAATACTTATTAATGGAAAGTTCTTTTTCTCAATGCTAATAGAAATGATATTAAATGATGATGAAGAATTTATAGAAAATTTTGTTTATGCTATAAATAGTTTAAATGATAATAAAAAAGAAATATTAATAAACTTACTAAATGAAATTAAAACAGATTTTGAAAACATTAATAAAGATTATAGTAAAGGATACATATTACAAATAGAAAAAATAATTAGTAATATATAATATTAGTTAATAAATTACTTTTAATTAAAATAAAGATTATAATTATATAAATTTTAATATAATTTATATTTAGAGGATACATAATGACTAAAAATAAGAAGTTGATTTATTTTATATTTATTATTATAGTAATATATTTTATATTATTTATAATATTTAATTACAATAGAAAAGAAAGTAGAGATATAAAGTTTGAATTAAATAATTTAGGTTATGAAGTTTATGAAGAAAATAATAATTTAATTGTAAAACGAGATAATTTAAAATTTATTTTTAAAGATGAAATTTTAGAAAAAGTATTAATAAGTGATATAAAAACTAAAGATGAAAAGAATATTGAAAACTTTTGTATAGAAGAATGGAACATAGACACAAGTGTTGTGGAAAATAATAATGATTATATAAGAGTTAGTTTTTATATTAAAGACCATAAAACTTTAAAATTTTTAAAAGAATATAAAACAAATGAAATATTAAAGGAAGAAATATTTCAATTTCCATTGAATAAAAAATATCTAATAGCTAAAACAGGAATATTTGGAAGTCAAAACCAAACTTATTTATCTAGTAGTGCTGTTTTTGTAAATGAAATAATGTCTTTACCACAAGTAAATGTATATTATCTTGAAGGAAAATTTTTAGAAAAATATTTTAAAGATTTAAAAAAGTTTAAAGGTATTTAATTTAGTAGTAAAAACTATTTATTTAATAGTTTTTACTACTAAAACTTAAAATTTTATTAAAATTTCTTTCCAGTCTTCAGAAAAGCCTATTAAATCTAATTCTATATAATGTTTATATTCTTCAATTAATGCTTCTAATGTTATAATTATATGATTATTCCATTCATTTTTATCTAATACTAAAAATTTCATAATATGTATTATATCAAATATTCTATAAGTTATTATGTTATAATGATTATTGACCTTACAATTAGCTGGTGTTTTTTGAAGTTTAAAATTGTAAAGCTTCATATAATGTGCAACTAAATTTCTAATATAAACTATATTTTCTATCCAACTTGTAAGTTGGTTAACACCTGTATTATATTCTTTAGCAACTAATTTTTGAATAGGGGTATTAATATTTTTATATAAACTATTAATCATACCCATAGTAAAAACATTAATAGCTATACAAATAGGAAGTTTATTTCCATATTGTTCAATATAATAATCTACTAATTCAATTTTTTTATCTTTTTGTAGTAATCTTTTTAAATTACTAATCAACATTTTATGTTCTTTAAAATCTTTAAAATTGACATTTTCTAGATAACCTAAATTACCTATTTCATTATTAATAGCATATGCAATTTTAGTTTTTAATGTATTTTCAATTATTTCTAAAATATATAATAAAATATTTCTAAGTCTTTTATCAAATAAATAGGTTTTATAAATATTATTAAATGTAATAGTATTTTTATAATTTATATTTGTATCAGTAAAGTTTGGAATATACCCTATAAGAGTATAATAGCTTAAAGAAGATAAGATATTTATAGCCTCTATTTTATCTTCTATAAGTACACCTTTATCTATAAGAATATTTATTTGTTCTTCATATATATTTTCTTTTTTAGACATATTTAAACTCCATAATTTATTTATAATAAAAAAACAACCCTATCATGGTACGCTTAAAAATAGAGGCGTGATGGGGTCTAACTCTCACTTATGATATAATTAATAGCTAAAAGTAAGTATTAGACATTAATTATATCATAAGATTTAGATAAAATACTTATCTTACAATTATATTATAATACTTATATGTATATTTGTCAATAGTTTTATTATGCTTTTGCATTAAAATTACTTAGTTTAAAATCTGTTGAAACACTAGTATTTTTAATATTACTTATTATTGAGAAACTTTCATTTAATTCTTTAAAAGAAATATCTTTTAAATTTAAGTTTTTATTTTTTAGAAAATTATTTAATAAATCTACATTTTCACTAACAAGATTTTTTGTAGATTCTTTTTCTAATCTAAACTGACAACTAACATCATTATTAATTTTATTAATAAAAACTTCTAATTTACCTAAATATAATAAATTTAGAGAAATTAAAGCTGAACCACTATTATTTTTTGATTTTTGATTTTTATTTTTTTTATTAGAAAAAACAAAAATTTCTGCTGTTGTATAAAAATTATTAATATTTAAAGGTATTTGTAAAAAAGTACTATTTTTTAAATTATTCATAAAATCTATATTTTTATTAAGATTATCTAAGCTATTAGTAATATTTTCTGAATTTTTATCTGCAAAATTATTAATAGTGTTTTTTAAGTTTTTAGATATAGTTGATAAGGTTTCAAAATATTCATTTAAGTTTTCATTAGAAGAATTTTCAAAATTAAAAAATTTTACTTTATTTTGAAAACTACTAAACTCTTTAATAATACTTTTAAAATTTTCACTTAATTTTGGGTTAGATTTTATTATATTGAATATTTCTCTTTGTAATAATAATGTAGAATCTTTGTCTAATTTTAAATCATTAAATATTTCTTTAAATGAATTATCTAAATTTTTAAATTCATTTTTATCAAAAATATTTTCTAAATTATTTAATTTTTCAAAATCAATTAATAAATCTTTATTAAAATTAAAGTTTAATATTTGCTTTAATATTTCATTTTTATCAATATTATTATTAGAAATTTTATTAAATATATTATTTAAATTTTGGAATTTATTTTCATTAAATTCATCAAGAATTTGAAGTTTAAATTGTTCTAAATTTTTAAAATTATTGTTAGCTATATTTTCAAAACTAGTATTTTTAAACATATCTTTTAAAATTAAATTTTTATCTTCTTTAATTAATAAAGAAATATTATTAAATAAATCTTCAATTTGATTATTTATTAAAGTATCTTTAGATATGTATTTATCAATTTGTTCTCCTAAGCTTATAGTAGGTTTCATATTATTTTGTATTAAAAATAATGCTTTTTCTATAGGAAAATCTTTAAACATCTTACTAGATTTTATTATATTTTCTAAGTTTTCTTTATTAATTGGTAAATTATTTTGTACAAGTATTTTTATAAATTCAATATTTTCTTTTGAAGGAGCTTGATTTAAACTATTTAATAAAATTTTAAGTTCATCATTAGAATTTAAAACAGGTATATTATTATTTTTATTTGTTTCAGTATTTTGACTAATGTTTTCTAAAATTTCATTTAATGTATTATTACTTTCTAAATCTATATTTTGTGTTAAATTGTTATATAAAAAAGTATTTAATATGTCTTTTGGATTAATATTCAAAGTATCACCTCATAAAAATTTATATATTTAATATCGGCATAATACATAAATTATTAAAGTTTTTTATGTATAAAATATTTTATAGGTTATAATATATATTTTGTAAATAAAAATCGAATACTATCTGAAAAAAACTTAAAAATATAGTTGAAAAATTCTGAAAAATATATTAAAATTAATGAAAGTGGTTTATAGTTTTTAAATTTTAAATCATTAAAAAATTTTATATAACTAGAATATAGGTGGCAAGTATGAATTTTGAACATATATCAGTACTTTTAAATGAATGTATTGAAAATCTTAATATTAAAGAAAATGGTGTATATATAGATGGCACTATGGGTGGTGCAGGTCATTCTAGTCAAATAGCAAAAGTATTAAATAATACAGGTAGACTAATATGTATAGACCAAGATGAAAATGCTATAAAAACAGGAAAAGAAAGATTAGCAAATTTTAATAATGTTTCTTTTGTACATAGCAATTTTTGTAATATAAATGAAATTTATAATTCATTAAATTTAAACGAAACAGGTGTAGATGGTATTTTATTAGATTTAGGTGTTTCATCACATCAATTAGATGAAGGATACAGAGGATTTTCTTATATGCAAGATGCACCATTAGATATGAGAATGGATATAAGAAATGATTTTTCAGCTTATACAGTTGTTAATACATATTCTAAAGATGAATTAAATAGAATAATTTCTCAATATGGTGAAGAAAGATGGTCTAAAAGAATAGCTGAATTTATAGAAAATGAAAGAAAAAATAAACCTATAGAAACAACTTTTGAATTAGTTTCTATTATTAAAAAGGCTATACCTAAAGGGGCAAGAATAGATGGACCACACCCAGCTAAAAGGACTTTTCAAGCTATAAGAATAGAAGTAAATAAAGAACTTGAAATATTGAAAGATACAATAATAAATATGGCTAATATATTAAATAATAATGGAAGACTTGCTATAATAACATTTCATTCATTAGAAGATAGAATTGTAAAGAATATATTTAGAGAATTAGAAAATCCTTGTATATGTCCAAGAGATTTACCAGTATGTGCTTGTGGTAAAAAACCTTTAGGTAAAATAGTTACTAGAAAACCTATTGTACCATCAAAAGAAGAGTTGGAGCAAAATCACCGTTCAAGAAGTGCCAAATTTAGAGTATTTGAAGTATTAAAATAATTTAAGAGGGTATATAGTATTAAGTTATGTTACTTATTCAAAAGAAGAAGAACAAATTATTGAACTTGGAATTGAAAATATTTCAAAAGTTTTAATAGGACAAGATAGTAATAAAAGGTAAATTTTATTGTTTTGTTTAGATAAATATTTAGATGATTATTTTAAAAATTATAATGTAAAATATGAAAATGAAATTATAAATTTATTACAACATGTTATTATAACTCCAAATGATATAAAAGTAATTTAAGATGCTATTGATTTATTAATTAGTTATGGTGATAAAACAAACTCATTTGAAATATTAGAAAAAAATTTAGATTTAATACCAGAAAAATTAATACCAGATATTAACTATATAATAAATAGAAAATATTAACTTAAATCAAGCATTAAAGGGGATGAATAAATGTATGCAATATCGAAAACCTAATAATAGTCAAAAAAATAGATATAATCCGACTAATAGGCAAAATGTAAAAGGTAGAAATAATTATTATAACTACACATCTGTGGCACATGACTATGAACCAGATTATAAAAGAAATAAAGGTATAAATAAAAGAATAAAAAAGATAAAGAAAGAAAAGTATGTAAAAGCAGAAGAAGGTTTAAGTTTTGTGTCTATAAAGTTTTTAGCCTCATTTATTATAATTGCAACATTTATAGTAGCTATAATTTTTGTAGAAGCCCTTACTATTCAAAAAAGATTTGATATAGATACATTAAATGCAACGTTAAGAGAAATTAATGAAAATAATAAAAATTTAGAAACAGAATTAGCTAAAGATTTAGATTTAGATTATGTAGAATATATTGCAACAACTGAACTTGGTATGCAAAAACCAGCGAGCCATCAAATAGTACATATAAATATCCCTAAAGAAAGTTATTCAGAAAAGGGAAATATTCAAGAAAGAAAGACTATTTTTTCTAGAATTAAAGATTTATTTAAAAACTAAAATTTAACTAATTAACAATTTAAGCTATAACTTAATATTTAAAAATAAAAATTTAAAGTTTTTATTTTTAAATATTTTAGGGGTAGCTGCTTTTATATTTTATAATATTAAATTAATAAAGGAATGATTATTATTGAGTAGAAATAGATATAATAGAAATACAAATACAAATAGAAATATAAGAAATATAAAAAGTGTATCAAATAAAAAAACAACAAAAAAGAAAAATAAAAATAATTTAAGAGGAAGAATATTTTTCCTTATGTTTGTAATAACAGGTACTTTAAGTTTTGTAGGTATATTTAGAGTAATGTATATAAAAGCTCAAAGTGGAAATGAGTTTGAAAAAGAGGCTATAAAAAACCAAATAAACAAAGTTACAGATAAAATCATAAATCCAAATAGAGGAAGTATATTAGATAGAAATAATCAACCATTAGCTATAAGTGCAACTGTTTTTAATGTTGCTTTAGATATAAGATTATTATCAGAGTTAAAACCAGAAGAAACAAATAAAATATTGTCAAAAGTTTCTGAAATGTTACAAATAGATATTAATCAATTAAATAGTTATTTTGTAAAAGATGCTAATGGTCAATTAAAACCATCACCAGATAATGATACGCATTGGAAAGTTATTAAAAAGAAAATACCATATGATTTAGGTAAAAAGTTAGAAGCTGAAAAGTTAAAAGGTGTTAATTTAGAAGCTGATACACAAAGAAATTATCCACAGAAAAATTCAGCAGCACAAACTATAGGGTTTATTATGGGTGATACTCGTTGGGGATTAGAAAAAGTTTATGATAAAGAATTAACAGGTACACCAGGTAGAATTTTTAGAACATATGATGATACATCATCAGTTGTAACAAATGATATAGAACCTATAAAAGGTAATGATTTAATTACAACATTAGATTTAACATTACAACAATATGCGGAAGAAGTTGTAAAAAATACATATAAATCATTATCTCCAACATATACTCCTGAAAATGTTTCAATAATACTTATGAACCCTAAAACAGGTGAAATTTTAGCAATAGCACAATATCCAGATTTTGATTTAAATGACCCTAACAATATATCTTTATTTGAAGACCCAACATATAAAGCAAATTTTGAGAAAATGTCTTCAGAAGAACAATTAAAAATTAAAAACTCAATTTGGAAAAATGTTACTATAGCAGATTCAATGGAACCAGGTTCAACTTTTAAAGCTATAACAGTTGCTGCAGGATTAGAAGAAGGTGTTATTAGTGAAAATGAAACTTTTTATTGTGCAGGTTATAAGCAAGTAGCAGATTATAAGATAAGATGTCATAAAAGAGATGGACATGGAACACTTACTTTAACAGAAGCATTAGAAAAATCTTGTAATATGGCAATGTTAGAAATTGCAGATAAATTAGGAAGAAATGCATTTTATAAATATCAAAGAGATTTTGGGTTTGGGTATAGAACAGGTGTAGATTTATATGGAGAAATAAAAGCAGATACTTATATAGTACCAGTAGAAAAACTTAATGTTACAGAACTTGCAACAAGTGCTTTTGGACAAACTTTTACATCTACACCAATGCAAATAATAACAGGTTTTGCTGCTACTATAAATGGTGGAAATGTTATGAAACCTTATGTTGTTTCTCAAATAATAGATGAAAATGGAGTTATTGTAGAAGAAAAACAACCAGAAATAGTTAGAAAAGTAATATCTGAAGAAACATCAGATTTCTTAAAAAAAGCAATGGTAGAAACTCTTGAACCAGGTGGTACAGCTGCAAAAGCAAAAATTCCAGGCTATAATATAGGTGGCAAAACGGCAACAGCTCAACAAGGAAAACGTTCTGATAATATATATTCTCTTGGTTTTGCAGCATATATGCCAGCTGAAGATCCACAATATCTTATGCTTGCTACAATAACAAAACCAAAAGATTATATAAAAGCAGCTCCTGGAGTAGTTTCACCAGTTCCTATGGTAAAAGAATATTTTGAAAAAATTATAGAATATAAAGCTATACCTCCATCTAATGAAAAACTTGTTTCAAAAGAGGAAAATTCACCAAGTGATTTTATTTTATTAAAAGATTATACTAATAAAGATTTAAAAACTGTAATAAAAGAATTAAACTCTATTGGATTAGATTTTCAAATAGTAGGTGGTGGTGGTGATACAGTAGTAAAACAAATACCAGCTGCTAATACAAGTTTAGATAAAAATGGAAAAGTTTTATTATATGTTGAGTCTAAAGATGATGGAAAAGAACTTACTGCTGTTCCAGATACTAAAAATTTATCTGTAGATGAAGCAACAAAACTTATAAAAGATGTAGGATTTGAAATTACTGTTATAGAAGAACAGCAAACGGAAAAAGAAAAACAAAATGAAGAAAAAAATGAACAGCAAACAGAAAATAAAACAGAAAATGAAAATAATGATTTAATTGAAAAACAAGAAGATACAACAAGTAAAGAAAATAAAAATAAAAAAGTATATGACCAAATACCAGAAGCAGGTGTATTTATAGAAAAAGGTAGTATAGTAAAAATAAAAGTAAAATAAATCCAAATAAAAAGAGTGTAATTTTACACTCTTTTTATTTTTAATATAAAACATATTTAAACATAAATATAATATGACAAATACTACCACCAATAACAAATAAATGAAATATTTCGTGAAAGCCAAAAAATTTTATTGATATTTTAGGATATTTTGTAGCATATATTACAGCACCTATAGTATATATTATTCCACCTAATAATAATAATAATATACCATTTAATTCAATAGCTCTTATTAAAGGGAAAAATGCAAATACAGATAGCCAACCCATAATTACATAAATAGAAGTAGAAAACCATCTAGGAGCATTTATCCAAAAGAATTTTAAAATAATACCAAATATTGCAATTACCCAAACTAAAGATAAAATGCTATAACCGAATTTATTGTTTAAAGAAATTAAACAAACAGGTGTATATGTTCCAGCAATTAAAACAAAGATCATCATATGGTCAATCTTTTTTAATATTTTAATTATATTATCTTTTACAGGTAACATATGATAAATTGTACTAGCTAAATATAACAAACATATTGATATACCAAATATAAAAAACGAAAGTAAATAATGAGTTCCACCTTCTTTATATCCTAAGTACATTAAAAATATAGTTATAGGAAATATAAATAATAAAGCAATTAAATGTGTAAGAGCACTCATAGGCTCACGCCAATTTTTAAAAATATTCATAACAAAACCTCCAATATAGTTTTTAAAACTACATATCATTATATAAATATAATATCATAAAAATTTTATAATTACAATAATTTTATTTTAATATATTTAGATAAACATTGACAAAATTAAAAATATTATGATAACATAATATTTATTAAAAAATTTTTGAAAGGGAAAAATATGTCAAATAATAAAGTAAGTCATATAGAAGAAAATATTTATATTGGTTTAATTTTAACTTTTATAGGGGGTTTTTTAGATGCTTATACATATATTTTATATGATAAAATTTTTGCTAATACTCAAACAGGGAATATTATATTTTTTTCTATTTTTTTAGCTGAAGGGGATTTATATAATGCATTTTTGAGATTATTTCCTATATTTTCATTTTGTATAGCTATATTTTTAGCTCAATTTTTAATTTATAAATTTACACAAAATAAAAAGTGGTTAAAAATTGTATTAATTATAAATATGATTTTTACTATTATAATAGGCACTGGTATATTTAAAGATAGTAGGTTAGTTATAATATGTTTAGTGTCATTTATATGTTCATTGACAATAGGAACATTTAAAAAAGTAAAAGGTGATGTTTTTGCTCCTATTATGTGTACAGGAAATTTAAGGTCATTAATGGAATTTTTTTCAAAATGGATTATATATAAAGAAAAAAAAGCTAAAAAAACTATATTAAAATATTTAGTAATTATTTTAATATTTTGTTTAGGAGTATTTTTAGGGGTATTTTTAGCAAAATATTTTGGTATATATTCTATTTATATATGTACAATTTTATTTTTAGTAATTTTTTTAATAATAATTTATAAACAGAAAATATAATATTTTTTCTTTTAAAATAAATATTAGTATGATATAATAAAAATAAAATATTTTAGTTGTAGGAGATTATATGTCAGGGTTATTTATTACAATGGAAGGTACAGATGGAGCTGGTAAAAGTACACAATTAGACCTTTTAAATAAATATCTTAAAGATAAAGGGTTTAATGTTGTTTTTGTCAGAGAGCCTGGAGGTACAAAAATTAGTGAAAAAATAAGAAATATAATTTTAGATATAGATAATAAAGAAATGCATTATATGACAGAGGCATTTTTATATGCTTCTTCTAGAACACAACTTGTAAATGAAGTTATTATACCAGAACTAAAAAAAGGGTCTGTTGTAATTTGTGATAGATTTGTAGATTCTAGTATAGTTTATCAAGGTATAGCTAGAAATTTAGGTGTAGAAGTTGTAAGAAAAATAAATAATATTGCAACAGGTGGGCTTATACCAGATATAACTTTTTTCTTAGATTTATCACCAGATAAGGCTATAGAAAGAAAAAAAGAACAAAAAGAGTTAGACAGATTAGAAAGAGAGAAATCACAGTTTTATAATAAAGTATATGAAGGGTATAAAATGTTAATAGAAGAAGAAGGTGAAAGAATAAAAGTTATAGATGCAACTCAATCTATAGAAGTTATTCATAATAATATAGTAAATTATTTAGAAAATTTATTTTTTTAAGGAGGGTTGTTTATGAAATTAGTTATGGCAATAGTTAAAGATGATGATAGTTTTAATATAATGAATGCTTTAAATTTAGAAGGCTTTAGTGTTACAAAACTTGCTAGTACAGGTGGGTTTTTAAAAGTTGGAAATACTACATTAATCTGTGGCGTTGAAGATGAAAAAGTAGATTTTGTAATAGAGGTTATAAAAAAACAAGGACATAGCAAAAAACAATTTGCTAATGGTATAGACATTACAGGAAATAATTATTCACAGCCTCCAATAGAAGTTACAATAGGAGGAGCTACTATATTTGTTTTAGATGTAGATAAATTTGTTAAAGTTTAAAGGAGATAAATTTTATGGATTTAAAAGTAAATGATATAAGATTAGACACATTACCTACTATTGATGCTAAAAAAGAAGTTGAACAAACAGATGAATTTAAGTTTACTTTAAATAAGGTTGAAAATGAAAATCTTATGCAAAAACTAAATGGTCTTATAGATGAAATTACTGTTCAAGGTAAAAAAATAGCTGACCATATGGATATAAGAGATATGAAAAAATATAGAAACCTTATAACAGAATTTATGAATGAAGTTGTTACTAATAGTCATCAGTTTTCAAGAGAAAACTTTTTAGATAGAAGAGGTAGACATAGAGTTTATGGTATAGTAAAATTAGTAAATAAAGATTTAGATGAACTTGCTCAAGAACTTATAAAATCTGAAAAAAATCATATTGCAATATTAGATAAAACAGGAGAAATAAGAGGTCTTTTATTAGATCTTATAATATAATATGTATGAATTTGAAAATATAGTTGGTAATAAAAATATAATAAATAGTTTAGTAAAAGCTAATGAAAATGATACTGTTTATCATTCTTATATTTTAGATGGAAAAGAAAAGACAGGTAAACAATTAATAGCAAAAACTTTTGCTAAACTTTTATTATGTGAAAATAATAAAACTACACCTTGTTTAAAATGTTCATCCTGTATTAGTTTTGATAATGGAAATAATCCAGATTTTTTCTTTGTAGATAATAATAAAAAAAGTTTGGGTGTATCAGATGTTAGGGATAATATTATAAAAAATATAGAAACAAAACCTTTTAAATATAAATATAAAGTTTTTGTAATAAAAGATGCACATAATATGACTATTCAAGCACAAAATGCAATTTTAAAGACTATTGAAGAGCCTCCTAAATTTGCTATTTTTATACTATTATCTAAAAATTATAATAGTTTTTTGCCTACTATTTTATCAAGGTGTATTTTATTTAAAATTAAGCCTCTATCATCTAATATAATAGAAAAATTTCTATTAAGTAAAGGAATAAGTAGTAGTATGTCAACTTTTTATGCTACTTATTCTAGAGGTAGTATAGGTAGAGCATTAGATATTGCATATTCTGAAGAATTTATTAATTTTAGACAAAATATTATAAATGATATAGAAAAACTAAATAGTTTAGACCTTATACAAATGTATAAACTTATTAACAAATACGAAAATATAAAAGAAAATATTAATGATATATTAGATATATATTTATTAGTTTATAGAGATAGTTTAATATTAAAAAAAACTAATAATGTAGAAAAAGTTATTCAAAAAGATGTAATTAATATTATTAAAGACATTTCTAATATGTCAACTAAAAATTTAATTAATAAAATAGATGCTTTATTGAAAGCAAAACTTTATTTAGAACAAAATTCTAATTTTAATATGACAATAGAAACTTTATTTTTAAAATTAAAGGAGAAATAAAATGGCAGAAATAATTGGTGTTAGATTAAAAAAAGGAGGAAAAATATATTATTTTGACCCTAAAGGACAAGTTATTGAAAAAAATCAACCAGTTATAGTTGAAACATCACAAGGGTTAAGATATGGTATAGTAGATATATCAAATAAAATAATAGAAGATGAAAAAATTGATTTTGAAATTAAGCCTATTGTAAAAATAGCAACAGAAGAAGATACTATTCAAAATGAAAAAATTTTAGAAAAAGAAAAAGAGGCTTACTCTATATTTATAGAAAAAGTTAGAAAATATAATTTAGATATGAAACTTATAGATATTACATTAACATATGATTGTAACAAAATTATATTTTATTTTACATCAGAAGGAAGAGTAGATTTTAGAGAACTTGTAAAAGAATTAGCTTCTATTTTTAAAATGAGAATAGAATTAAGACAAATAGGTGTTAGAGATGAAGCTAAAATTATAAATGGTATAGGTATATGTGGGCGTCCTTTATGTTGTGCAACATTTTTAAGGGATTTTCAACCAGTTTCTATAAAAATGGCTAAAGACCAAAAATTGTCTTTAAATCCTACAAAAATTTCAGGGGCTTGTGGCAGGCTTATGTGTTGTCTCAAATATGAACAAGAAGCCTATGAAGAACTTACTAAAAATTTACCTAATGAGGGTGATATTATAAAAACTGAAAAAGGTACAGGGGAAGTTTTATCTGTAAATGTTTTAAGACAAACTATAAAAGCAGCTGTTAGAAAAAATGAACAAGACATACCAAATGTAGAATTTTTTAATGTTTCTGAAATAGAAATTATTAAAAGAAAAATAATAAAAGAAGAAATATGTATGGAAGAGCTTAAAGGTATAGAAGACTAATGAATATTTTAAAAGAAAACGAAAGAATAGATGAATTACATAGAAATAACTATGTAATTATACAAGATGTTAAAAGGTTTTGTTTTGGTATAGATGCTGTTTTACTTTCAGATTTTGCAAAAGCTAAAAAAAATGATATAGTTTTTGACATAGGAACAGGAACAGGTATAATACCTATACTTATGAGTGCTAAAACAGAGGCTAAAAAATTTTTTGCAATAGATATACAAAAAGAAAGTGTTGATATGGCAAAAAGGAGTGTAGAACTTAACAAGTTAAATGATAAAATAGAAGTTTTTCATTTAGATATAAAAAATGTATTTGATAAATTTGAAAAAAATTCTGTAAATGTTATAACAAGTAATCCTCCTTATATGAATATGGGAGGAGGTATAATTAATGAATATGATGCAAAAGCTATTGCAAGACATGAAATTTTTTGTACTCTTGAAGATATAGTTAAAGCTACATCATTATTATTAAAGCCAAATGGTAAATTTTATATGGTACATAGACCTAATAGGTTATGTGACATTATATGTACTTTAAGACAATATAAGCTTGAACCAAAAACTATAAGATTTGTACAACCATATAAAAACAAAGAACCTAATATAGTTTTAATAGAAAGTGTTAAAAATGGTAAAGTATTGTTAAAAGTTTTACCTAATCTTATAGTTTATAATGAAAATAGACAATA
Organism: uncultured Clostridia bacterium; assembly: GCA_944376805.1. Classification (GTDB taxonomy): domain Bacteria; phylum Bacillota; class Clostridia; order Lachnospirales; family CAG-274; genus Tyzzerella. The sequence goes on along the minus strand of CALWDX010000012.1, from coordinate 1,068 downwards.
TACAGATGAAGTAAATAAAATATATTATCATTAAAGGAGCTAAAAAATGATTGGTAAATTATATGTTTGTGCAACACCTATTGGAAATTTAAAAGATATAACTTTAAGGTGTTTAGAAATATTACAAAAAGTAGATTTAATAGCATCTGAAGACACAAGACATACTATTAAATTGTTAAATCATTATGAAATAAAAACACCTTTAGAAAGTTATCACGAACATAATAAAGAAACTAAAGGTAAAAAACTTATAAGTTTATTATTAGATGGTAAAAATATTGCTTTAGTTAGTGATGCTGGTATGCCTGGAATATGTGACCCTGGAGAAGATTTAATTAAATTATGTTATGAAAATAATATAGAAGTAACTGTTTTACCAGGTGCTACAGCCTCTATAACAGCTTTAATTTTATCAGGTATAAAAACAAGAAGTTATTGTTTTGAGGGTTTTTTACCATCTAATAAGAAAGCTAGAAAAGAAATTATACAAAGACTTGAAAATGATACAAGAACTTATATTTTATATGAAGCCCCACACCATCTTTTACAAACTTTAGAAGAAATTTATGAACAAATAGGAAATAGAAATATAGCTATTGTAAAAGAACTTACTAAAAAATATGAAAATGTATTTAAAACTAATTTAGAATATGCTATTGATTATTTTAAAACTAATACACCTAAAGGTGAATATGTTTTAGTTATAGAGGGAGTTAATGAAAATGACATTTTAGATAAACAAAAAGAAGAAATAGCTCATATGACTATAAAAGAACATTTAGATAAATATTTAGCTACTGGTATAGATATAAAAGAGGCTATGAAAAAAGTTGCTAAAGATAGAGGTATATCTAAAAGGGAAGTTTATAATGAAATAAAAGTAAAATAAAATTTTAAATAATAGGGGCAAATAAAATGAAAAAAATAAATTTTATTTTAATTTTTATAGGTATATTTATATTGATAAATTTTTTATCATTATATTTAACTATTTATTATTATAAAAATTTTATATTAGATGTATATATTGTAGGTAGTGATTTTAGAGATGGTGATAATATAGGTTAT